>DASXLG010000134.1 GCA_036496425.1 Terriglobia bacterium
TATCTGATGCTGCGTTCGTTCAAGCAGGCGAGGTATTCGGAGGAAAACGTCGGTCACTTCGGTCTCGCGTCCGATTCCTACACGCACTTCACATCTCCCATAAGGCGGTATCCCGACCTGGTTGTTCATCGGATTCTCAAGGGCGAGATCGGCCGCCGCGTAAAACCGGCCCTGTCCCCGGCGCAACTTGAAGCGATCGCCCGCGAATCGAGCGAACGCGAGCGCCAGGCCGACCAGGCGGAACGTGAGCTGTTCGACTGGAAGAAGATGCTGCTGATGGAGCAGCATCTGGGCGAAATATTCGATGCCATCATCATCGCCGTATGGCGCGACGGGTTCGCAATCGAGCTGATGGACTTCTTCATTGAGGGGTTTGTGCCAGTGGCGGATATTCCCAATGACTATTACCAATTGGACCAGGCTGTCCATGCTCTGATTGGAAAGCGCACGAAAAAACGTTATCGGATCGGCGACCGTATTCCGGTTCAGGTTGCCCGGGTGGATAAGTTGCTCCGGCGTGCTTATTTCGTGCCGGCCTGAAAACGGGAAGGAACACAAAAAGCACAAGAAAGTTCGGCCTCTCTCTTGTGCCTTTTGTGCTTCTTGTGTTCCTTCCCCTCCTCTTTTGTGCCATTTGTGGCTAAGATTAGAGTTTTGCGCCGGAGTAGCTCAGGTGGTTAGAGCGAAGGTCTCATAATCCTTAGGTCGGCGGTTCGAGTCCGCCCTCCGGCATTCCCACCATATGAAAGTTTTGGAGCTTCCCGCCATCGTCCGCAAAACCATCGAGAAGCATCAACTGGTTGTGCCCGGCGAGCCGATTCTGGCAGGCGTTTCGGGCGGAGCCGACTCGGTTTGCCTGGCGCTGGTCCTCAAGGAACTCGGATTTTCAATCGGCATTGCACATGTGAATCATGGTCTGCGCGGGGAGGACTCGGATGCCGATGAAAGGTTCACCGCCGCACTGGCTCAGCGCCTGAGTGTCCGGTACTTTTCGAGGCGGGTATTGCTGATGGCCGGGAACCTCGAGGCGGCGGGCAGGGATGCGCGGCGCGACTTCTTTTCGGAAATTGCCGAGCAAAACCGCTTCAGCAAAATCGCCCTTGCCCACACGCGAAACGATCGCGTCGAGACATTTCTGCTTAATCTTCTTCGCGGGGCGGGGCCGGATGGGCTGGTATCGATGGCGGCAATGTCAGGCCGGATCATCCGGCCGTTAATCGACGTTGGACGCGAGACTGTCGAAGCTTATCTGCAGCAAAAGAAACAGGCTTGGCGGAACGACGAATCGAACCTGGACTTGACGTTCGCGCGCAACTATCTCCGGCACGAGGTGATTCCGAATTTAGCGGAGGCATTCAACCCGAACCTGGTGGATACGCTCAGCCGTACGGTTGAAGTCCTTGAAACCGAAGATGCCTGGCTCCGATGGCTCACCGATGACTGGATTGCGAAAAACGGAATAAACGAGGATGAGGACTTCGTCATTCCCGTCAAGGCCTTGCATTCCGGACCTGCCGGGCTTGTCCGCCGGGTCGTGCGCGCGGCGCTCCGGCGGGCCGGATCAGACATGCAAAACGTTTCGTTTGAGCATATTGAGAATGTCCGGCTGCTGCTGGAATCGGGCAAGAGCGGCAAAATGGCCGAGATTCCCGGGGGCTTCCAGGTGCTGAGGGAGTTTGACCGTCTCGTCTTCAGGCAGGCGCAGGTTCCGGCGTCCGAATACGAGTATCAGTTGAAAATCCCAGGCCTCGTTCATATACCGGAGTTAGGCAAGATGTTTCGGGCCGAACTTGTTGAATCTGAAACCGGCCAGACGGCCGGCCAGCGCGTTTTTGTGGATGCCGAATCGCTCGGCGCCTATGTTAGAATTCGAAATTGGAAACCCGGCGATTATTACAGACCTGTGGGATTACCAGCTGGAAAGCTCAAGAAACTGTTTCAACGCGCCCGGATTCCGAGAAGTCACCGTATGCGCTGGCCGGTGGTTGTCGCCGATTCGACGATTATCTGGGTAGCCTCATTTCCCGTTTCCCGCGAATTTGCCCCTCGTGGACGTTCCCAGAAGATAGTGGCTCTTGAGGCTTCGGAAATTTAGGCGGCACAATCTATGCATACCGGCGTCTAAGTGAAGTGACGCAGAGGGAAGGAATTCGGACGCAAGTCCCTGGAATTCCTTCCCATGGGGGTTTATTTGAATTCGACAATGAAAACGATTTTGTTCTGGATCCTGATTCTGCTGACGGCCGTGTTGCTCTACTCCGTAGTGCAACGCACGTCGGGCGGAACCGCCCAGGCATGGCCCTTCAGCCAGTTCCTTTCGGAAATCGATGAGGGGCACGTGAAGGACGTCACCATCGCCGACTCCGACATCAAAGGGCAGCTGAAAACGGGCGAACAGTTCAAAACTGTCATGCCCATGGACTATCCGGAACTGATCAACATGCTCCGGGATAAGCAGGTCAAGATCACCGGCGAGAAACCCGGCAACAGTCCGTGGTTCGCGGCACTGATCTCGTGGGCTCCGTTTCTTTTCCTGATCGGCTTCTGGATCTTCTTCATGCGGCAGATGCAGAGCGGCGGCAATAAAGCGCTGTCGTTCGGCAAGAGCCGGGCGCGCCTGCTGACGGCGCATCAGAAGAAGGTGACATTCAAAGACGTAGCAGGCGTGGAAGAAGCCAAGGAAGAGCTGCAGGAAATCATCGACTTTCTGAAAGAGCCCCAGAAGTTCCAGAAATTGGGCGGCCGGATTCCGAAAGGCGTCCTGCTGGTTGGCCCTCCGGGCACCGGTAAGACCCTTCTGGCTCGCGCGATCGCGGGTGAAGCCAATGTCCCGTTCTTCTCCATCAGCGGTTCCGATTTCGTCGAGATGTTCGTGGGCGTCGGCGCTTCGCGCGTGCGCGACCTGTTCGAGCAGGGCAAGAAGAACGCGCCCTGCATCATCTTCATCGATGAAATCGATGCGGTCGGCCGTCATCGCGGCGCCGGCCTGGGCGGCGGACACGATGAACGCGAACAGACGCTGAACCAGTTGCTGGTCGAAATGGACGGCTTCGAATCGAACGAAGGCGTCATCCTGATTGCCGCCACCAACCGGCCGGATGTGCTCGACCCGGCGCTGCTGCGGCCGGGCCGCTTTGACCGGCGCGTCGTTGTGGCGCGTCCCGATGTCAAGGGCCGCGAAGGTATCCTCGCCGTTCACGTGCGGAAGATTCCGCTGTCCGATGACGTCGATGTCTCCGTCATTGCCCGAAGCACACCGGGATTTTCCGGCGCCGATCTCGCAAACCTGGTGAATGAAGCGGCCCTCAATGCCGCCCGCATGAACCAGAAGTCGGTGAACCACGAAGACTTTGAAATGGCGAAGGACAAGGTTCTGATGGGCGTCGCCCGCAAATCGATGATCATCAGCGAGCATGAAAAGCGCGTCACGGCGTATCACGAGGCCGGCCACGCCATGGTCGCGGTCATGGTCGAAGGCGCAGATCCCTTGCACAAAGTGACGATCATTCCGCGCGGCATGGCGCTCGGCGTCACCCAACAGCTGCCTGTGGACGACCGGCACACCTATCCGAGGGCGTACCTCGAAGGCCAGCTTGCGATCATGATGGGCGGCCGCCTCGCGGAAGAACTCTTCCTCGAGACAATGACCACAGGAGCCGGCAATGACATCGAGCAGGCCACCGAGTTGGCTCGCAAGATGGTTTGCCAGTTCGGCATGTCGTCACTCGGACCGCTCACATTCGGCAAACAGGAGGAGCAGATCTTCCTCGGCCGCGAAATCGCGCAACATCGCGACTACAGCGAAGAGACCGCGATCTCGATCGACGGTGAAGTTCGAAAGTTCATCATGCAGGGCTATGAACGCGGAAAGAACATCCTGAATGAAAACCGGGATGCGCTCATCCGGATCGCCGAAGCGTTGCTGGAACGGGAATCGCTGGATGCGGCGGACATCAAGCTGCTGCTCGCGGGTCACCCCCTCGAAGAGCGCCGCACGCCGCCGCGGGTTGAACCGAAGAACGAGAAGCCGACACCGGTTCCGACGAAAGGCGTCGTCCGGCCGGCGCCGAGCATCTCGCCTCACGAGAAGCCGTCTCCGGCCTGAGAGAGGCTAAGAAGGAACACAAGAGGCACAAGAGGCACAAGATATTTTGTGCTTCTTGTGCCTTTTGTGTTCCTGTTTTCGTTTTATGCGAGAAGAATACTGCTGGGTTCTGCCCAGAACGACAATCCGGCTCGGCAAACGCACCGCAATCATGGGGATCCTTAATGTGACGCCGGATTCCTTTTCCGATGGCGGCGAGAACTTCGGTCTCGACAAGGCGATCGCGCGAGGCCGGGAGATCGAGCAGGAAGGTGCAGACCTCATTGATATTGGTGGCGAATCCAGCAGGCCCGGAAGCGAGGCCGTTGCGGAAGAGGAGGAGATACGAAGGGTTTTGCCGGTGATTGAGGGCCTTGCGAAAACCGTAACGGTACCTGTTTCCGTCGATACGTATCGCGCGAATGTGGCGCGCCGCGCGCTGGAGGCCGGCGCTCAGGTGGTCAATGACATCAGCGCATTCCGCTTTGATGACCGGATGCCTGGCGTCGTGAAAGAAGCCCGGGCCGCCGTTGTACTGATGCACAGCCGCGGCACGCGCGATACTCTGCACAAACAGCCTCGCATGGCCGATCCCGCCGCTGAAGTGTGCGAAGGCCTCGAGCGCGCGGCCGGCGATGCCGCTCAGGCGGGCATTGCCGCGGAATCGATCGTTATCGATCCGGGAGTCGGCTTTGGAAAGGCGGGCGAGGAGAGCATCGCCATCTTAAAAAGCCTGAATGGATTTAGTAAAATAGGGTATCCGGTGCTGGTCGGCACGTCTCGTAAGTCATTTATCAGCCTGATGACGTCAAGTAAGCAAGAGGAAGCTCGGAGTTGGGGGACAGCCGCCACGGTGGTCGCGGCAATCATGAACGGAGCGCATCTCGTAAGGGTTCACGATGTCCGCCACACTCGAATACTCGCTGAGGTCACGGACCGGTTGCTGGTTTGAAATGAGCGGAACGAATGCAAGCCCGACGCAGAGCGCAAGCGCGATAGCGCGCAGCCTCAAAAGAAGGCGCAGCCATCAATACATGAGCGGAGCGAATGCAAGCCCGACAGGGCGCAGCCATCAATTAAATGTTTGATGCTTTCTCCATGCCGCATCTGACCTGGAATGCAGCGCTGGACATTTTCATCGTCGCATTTCTCATTTACCAGATCCTCGTCCTCATCAAAGGGACGCGGGCGGTGCAGATGGTCCTTGGTGTGGCGTTCGTCATTGCGTTCTTCTACTTTTCACGCTGGGTGCGTCTCGAAGCCGTGAGCTGGATGCTCACGAACATTCTTCCGTATTTCGTTTTCGCCATTATTGTGATTTTCCAGCACGAAATCCGGCGCGCGCTCGCCCGTTTCGGCCAGGCGCCGCTGTTTGCCGGTTTCTCCAGCATCAATCGGAATGAGTTTTACGACGAGATCATTCTCGCAGTCACGACGCTGGCCTCGCAGCAGACCGGCGCACTGATCGTGATTGAACGGGAGATCGGCTTGAAGACCTACATCGAGAGCGGGATCGCTCTGGACGCGGACCTTTCATACGACCTGCTGGTGACGATTTTCAATCCATCGGTGCCGCTGCATGATGGCGCCGTCATCGTCCAAAGCGGACGGATCGCGGCGGCCGCATGTTTTCTGCCGCTGACCGTGAAGCCGAGGCTCAGCAAGGAACTGGGAACACGGCACCGCGCTGCGATCGGTGTTACCGAGGAGACGGATGCCGTCGCTCTGATCGTGTCGGAAGAAACCGGCGCGATTTCCTTTGCGCACGACGGCGAGATGGAAAGACGTCTCGATCCGGAGACGCTGCGGCAACGCCTGCGTGACGCGTTCGAGAGAAAGCGGCCGGCGGCGGAACGCTCCGTTGTTCCGGAGCCGGCAGAACATCGGATAGACGGATAAGCGGAGCGAATGCATAGGAGCCATGCGATCAGCAACATATTGGATCACCCACAACTGGCATCTGAAGATCGTCTCGTTGATTCTTGCAACGATGCTGTGGATGGCTGTCGCCAATCAGGCCTCATCGGAGATCGGACTCGATGTTCCGCTGGAGTATCGGAACATTCCGGCTCAGCTCGAGATTACCGGAGACATGACAAACACCGTTCAAGTGCGGCTTCGTGGCTCGGCGAATCTGATCAAGGACATCACGGCGAAAGATGTTTCCACGACCATTGACCTGAGCCGGATGCGCCGTGGCGAGAAGATCGTGCCGCTGTCGCCCCAGAATGTTCAGGCTCCGTTCGGCGCAGAGGTGATCCGCGTGAATCCCTCGAGTGTGCGGTTCAACCTGGAGCGTACGCTTACAAAGACGATACCGGTAGTACCCACGATCATCGGCCAGCCTCGGGATGGCTTCGAAGTCGGGAAGGTGTCGGTAAGCCCGGCCACAGTCGACATTGAGGGCCCCGAGAGCCGGGTAAACACAATGTCGTCCATTGCCACCGTCGGCATCCGCGTGGATCGCAGGGAAACGTCGATGGAGCAAACCGCCGATCTTGACGTGCCCGATCCGCAGATCCGTCTGCAGCATCCCTCGCCGGTCAGCATTCGCATCGAAATCCGTCGCAGCCGGCAACCCTGACAAAAGCGGGGAATAGCCAAAAGGCACATAGCAGAACACGAGAGGCACAAAAAACATCAGGAATGACCTCAATGGTGCAATGATGAAACGATGAAGCTGTTTGGGACCGACGGGATTCGAGCGTGTGCCGGCGAATTCCCGCTGAATGCGCCCGCCATTGTGGCGATCGGCCGGGCGGTTGGCGAGAAACTGGGCGGGAAGGTCCTGATAGGGCAGGACACGCGGATGTCGAGCCCCTGGATTTTCGACCTGCTTCAAAAAGGCTTCAGCCAGACGCCGGCAACCCTGCAGAACGCCGGGGTGATTCCAACTCCTGCGATTGCGCTGTTGACCAAATGGCTTGGATATTCCGGCGGTCTGATGATTTCCGCTTCGCACAATCCATACGCGGATAACGGCATCAAGGTATTTGGTTCCGACGGTACGAAACTCAGAGACTCCGATGAGGTTCAGATCGAGCAGCGCATCGATCATTTCGCCGGAAGCGGCGATGTGCGAGGGCAGGTCGATACAGTGCCGGCCCGCATCATTTCCGCATCGAATTCGACGGGCTGGAACGAGCGGTACCAGGAGATCCTGCTTTCTCACTTTGCCAATTCAGACTGGCTGCGCGGCTTGCGCATCATCGTGGATTGCGCGAACGGCGCGATGAGCGAAATCGCTCCGCGTCTGTTGACAAAGCTCGGGGCCGACGTCGTGGTGACGCACGCAGCGCCGAATGGGACCAATATCAACGACGGCTGCGGCGCTGTGCATACGGATGCGCTTCGGACTGCAATGCGGGCCGTGAATGCGGATTTTGGCGTCGCTTTTGACGGCGACGGTGACCGCTCGATGTTCATGTCGGCCGGTGGAAGGCTGATCGACGGAGACGCCGTCCTCCTTCTGATGGCGAGGCGGCTGAAGAAGCTGGGGCAGCTTAATCCCCCGATCGTGGTGGGTACGCTGATGACCAACTACAGCCTGGAAAAAATGCTCGGGAATGAGGGCATCACGCTGGTGCGGGTTGCGGTGGGGGATCGCTATATTTTCGACGAAATGCAGCGGAGCGGCAGCCCGCTCGGCGGCGAACCTTCAGGGCATGTGATTTTTCCCGATTTCAAATTGTCCGGAGATGGTCTTCTGACGACGCTGAAGGTGGCGGAGGCGATTGCAGCCGACCGTGCTTCGTTTGACGACATGACACGCGACTGGATCGAAGCGCCGCAGCTTTTGAAGAATCTCAGGGTGCGGCAGAGAGTGCCCTTGGAGACGCTGCCGGCGGTGCAGGCAAAGATGACCGAAGTGGCTCGCGTTCTGCAGGGCTGCGGCCGCCTGGTCGTGCGGTATTCGGGGACCGAGCCGCTGCTGCGGGTGATGATTGAAAGCGACGATGCGCAGAGAAACGAAGCGCTCATGGACCAACTGCTTAAAGTCATCCGCGATCAGATCGGCTGAAACCAGTGCCAGCCGTGGGTTTCTCGCCTCTTGACAGGCAAGGGGCCGGCGCCAATCTTTGAGAAGACCTCCTGAGCAAGCCTGCAGATTTGAAATCAAAATGAAAACGGTGCTTGACAGTGATGGGGTTGGTATCTATTATTGAGAGATGTGCCGAGCGACAGATTGGTTGCTGTGGCACGAGGCAGAGAAGGATTCCGCCGAGCAACTTGAGGCGGATTTTTTGACGCCGCGGCGAAGCGCCAGCACGATAGCGTGCAGCCTTCGACTTTGAGGCCTGAGAGCCGACGCGAAGCGCGAGCCCGAAAGGGCGCCGCCGTTAGCGAATGTTCTTTGAAAAAACAGAAAACGTACAGCAAGTAAATTACTCGAGTCAATTCGGTTTTTGTTAACGCGAATACATCAAACCATCAAGAAATCTTGAGAGTTTGATCCTGGCTCAGAATCAACGCTGGCGGCGTGCCTAACACATGCAAGTCGAGCGAGAAAAGGGGGGCAACTCCCTGAGTAAAGCGGCGCACGGGTGAGTAACACGTGGGTAATCTACCCTGAAGTGGGGAATAACACCGGGAAACCGGTGCTAATACCGCATAAGATCACGGAGTCTGCGGATTTTGTGATGAAAGGAGCAATTCGCTTTAGGAGGAGCCCGCGGCTGATTAGCTAGTTGGTGAGGTAATGGCTCACCAAGGCTACGATCAGTATCCGGTCTGAGAGGACGGTCGGACACACTGGAACTGAGACACGGTCCAGACTCCTACGGGAGGCAGCAGTGGGGAATTTTTCGCAATGGGGGCAACCCTGACGAAGCAACGCCGCGTGGGTGATGAAGTATCTCGGTACGTAAAACCCTTTCGACGGGGAAGAAAGCCGCAAGGCTTGACGGTACCCGTAGAAGAAGCCCCGGCTAACTCCGTGCCAGCAGCCGCGGTAATACGGGGGGGGCAAGCGTTGTTCGGAATTACTGGGCGTAAAGGGTGCGTAGGCGGTTCGCTAAGTTGGATGTGAAAACTCTGGGCTCAACCCAGAGCCTGCATCCAATACTGACGAGCTAGAGTTCTGGAGGGGGTAGCGGAATTCCTGGTGTAGCGGTGAAATGCGTAGATATCAGGAGGAACACCGGTGGCGAAGGCGGCTACCTGGACAGAGTCTGACGCTGAGGCACGAAAGCTAGGGGAGCAAACAGGATTAGATACCCTGGTAGTCCTAGCCCTAAACGATGGATACTTGGTGTGACCGGGATTGAATCCGGTCGTGCCGAAGCTAACGCATTAAGTATCCCGCCTGGGGAGTACGGTCGCAAGGCTGAAACTCAAAGGAATTGACGGGGGCCCGCACAAGCGGTGGAGTATGTGGTTTAATTCGACGCAACGCGAAGAACCTTACCTGGGCTCGAACGGCTAGTGACAGGGGATGAAAGTCTTTTTTCCCGCAAGGGACACTAGTCGAGGTGCTGCATGGCTGTCGTCAGCTCGTGTCGTGAGATGTTGGGTTAAGTCCCGCAACGAGCGCAACCCCTGCCTTTAGTTGCTAACACGTCATGGTGAGCACTCTAGAGGGACTGCCGGTGAAAAACCGGAGGAAGGTGGGGATGACGTCAAGTCCTCATGGCCTTTATGTCCAGGGCTACACACGTACTACAATGGGCGGCACAATGAGTCGCAAACCCGCGAGGGGGAGCCAATCTCAAAAAACCGTTCTCAGTTCGGATTGCAGTCTGCAACTCGACTGCATGAAGCTAGAATCGCTAGTAATCGCTGATCAGCAAGCAGCGGTGAATACGTTCCCGGGCCTTGTACACACCGCCCGTCACATCACGAAAGCCAGTTGTACTAGAAGCCGGTAATTTAACCGCAAGGGGATAGCCGTCCAAGGTATGACTGGTGATTGGGGTGAAGTCGTAACAAGGTAGCCGTAGGAGAACCTGTGGCTGGATCACCTCCTTTCTAAGAGTGTTCACTCATGGACTTCGGTTCATGGGTCAATGATTCGCGTGACTCTTGACGACGATTCGAGTGTTGCTTCTGTACGTTTTCTGCCTCAAGGTTTTTATGGATGTCTCCCAAACGAACGCCATCGGGCCTGTAGCTCAGGTGGTTAGAGCGCACGCCTGATAAGCGTGAGGTCGGTAGTTCAACTCTACCCAGGCCCATGTTAGAGATGAAGGGTTGGGTAGGGGGATGTAGCTCAGTTGGGAGAGCGCCGCACTTGCACTGCGGAGGCCGCCGGTTCGAAGCCGACCATCTCCATTTGCGCGTGGCGCAAATGCATCCGGGAGGAACTTGCAGTTCCGATCGGATATTTGAGGATCTTTGACAATTGAATATTGATGGGCAAACTCTACGAATCGTAGAGCGAGCGCCAAAGGCAAGTAATGATCAAGCTACTAAGAGCATACGGTGGATGCCTTGGCGATGGAAGGCGAAGAAGGACGTGGTAAGCTGCGATAAGCTTCGGGGAGCCGCAAACAGGCGTTGATCCGGAGATTTCCGAATGGGGGAACCCACTGCGCTGAAAGTGCAGTATTCCGAGACTGAATTCATAGGTTTCGGGAAGCGAACTCAGGGAAGTGAACCATCTTAGTACCTGAAGGAAGAGAAAACAATTTAGTGATTTCGTCAGTAGCGGCGAGCGAACGCGAAACAGCCCAAACCGATGGGTCTTCGGATCTGTCGGGGTTGTAGGACCTGCCCGGTTTAGAGCCGGCGAGTTACAAACCGATCCGCTAATAGAATCGTCTGGAAAGACGGGCCATAGAGGGTGATAGCCCCGTATATGAAAGTGGTGAGGCTCGAGGCAGGCACCTGAGTACCGCGGGACACGTGGAACCCTGCGGGAATCTACGACGACCATGTCGTAAGGCTAAATACTCTCCATCGACCGATAGTGAACCAGTACCGTGAGGGAAAGGTGAAAAGAACCCCTGCGAGGGGAGTTAAAAGAACCTGAAACCGTGTGCTTACAAGCAGTGGAAGGGCGATGTCGCAAGACCGCCTGACCGCGTGCCTATTGCATAATGAGCCGGCTAGTTATTGTCACTGGCAAGGTTAACCCGATTGGGGGAGCCGTAGCGAAAGCGAGTCTGATAAGGGCGATTCAGTCAGTGGCAATAGACGCGAAGCGGGATGATCTACCCTTGGCCAGGATGAAACCGCAGTAACATGCGGTGAAGGTCCGAACCAGTGTTGGTTGAAAACAGCTTGGATGAGCTGAGGGTAGGGGTGAAAGGCTAATCAAATTCCGTGATAGCCCGTTCTCTCCGAAATAGCTTTAGGGCTAGCGTCATGTGAACTGCCTCGGCGGTAGAGCACTGAATGGACTAGGGGCCTTACCAGGTTACTGAATCCAATCAAACTCCGAATGCCGAGGACAGATGCATGGCAGTCAGACAGTGGGGGCTAAGCCTCATTGTCGAGAGGGAAACAGCCCAGACCGCCAGCTAAGGCCCCAAAATCGATCCTAAGTGGTAAAGGACGTGAAGATGCCGAGACAGCCAGGAGGTTGGCTTAGAAGCAGCCATCCTTTAAAGAAAGCGTAACAGCTCACTGGTCAAGCGTCTTTGCACCGATAATTCAACGGGGCTCAAGGATCGTGCCGAAGCTGCGGATCTGGTAGAGCAATCTACCATTTGGTAGGAGAGCATTCTGTTCAGCTGCGAAGTCAGACTGAAAAGACTGATGGAGCGTACAGAAGAGACCCTGCCGGCATAAGTAGCGATAAGGGAGGTGAGAACCCTCCCCGCCGAAAGTCTAAGGTTTCCTGAGCAAGGTTAATCCGCTCAGGGTTAGTCGGTCCCTAAGTTGAGGTCGAAAGGCGTAGACGATGGGAAACAGGCCAACATTCCTGTACCACCGTGGATTCGTTATCACGATGGGGTGACGCAGAAGGTTAGTTCAGCCAAATCCTATGGCTATGGAAGGTGGAACCGGGTAGGCGGTTCGCGTAGGCAAATCCGCGCGGGCATTCAACGCTGAAACGGGAGTCCGGAGTCGTAAGACTCGCAAGTGAACGATACCACGCTGCCGAGAAAAACCTCTAAGGAGAATCCAAGGTGACCGTACCGCAAACCGACACAGGTAGACGAGGATTAAATGTCCAAAGGCGCTTGAGAGAACACACGTTCAGGAACTCGGCAAATTAACTCCGTAACTTCGGGAGAAGGAGTGCCCCGTTAGCGTGAAAGGATTTATTCCCCAAGCGCGAAGGGGTTGCAGTGAAATGCGAAGGGCGACTGTTTAACAAAAACACAGGTCTCTGCTAAGTCGAAAACGACGTATAGGGGCTGACACCTGCCCGGTGCCGGAAGGTTAAAGGGAGCGGTTAGCTGGAGCAATCCGGCAAAGCTGTGAACTGAAGCCCCGGTGAACGGCGGCCGTAACTATAACGGTCCTAAGGTAGCGAAATTCCTTGTCGGGTAAGTTCCGACCTGCACGAATGGTGTAACGATCCTTCGACTGTCTTAACGTGTGACTCAGCGAATTTGTAGTTCCGGTGAAGATGCCGGATGCCCGCACTTAGACGGAAAGACCCCGTGCACCTTTACTATACCCTAGCAATGATTTATGGGACTGCATGCGCAGCATATGTGGGAGGCTTTGAACCATGATTCTCGGATTGTGGGGAGCCACCGGTGAGATACCACACTTGTTGTTCTGTGAATCTAACTTAGTCCCCTTATCGGGGACAGGGACATTGCTAGGCGGGTAGTTTGACTGGGGCGGTCGCCTCCTAAATTGTAACGGAGGCGCTCAAAGGTTACCTCAGGCTGTTTGGAAATCAGCCGCCGAGTGTAAAGGCATAAGGTAGCTTGACTGCGAGACCAACAAGTCGAGCAGGTGGGAAACCAGGACTTAGTGATCCGGTGGTTCTGTATGGAAGGGCCATCGCTCAACGGATAAAAGGTACGCCGGGGATAACAGGCTGATCCGGGCCAAGAGTTCACATCGACGCCTGGGTTTGGCACCTCGATGTCGGCTCATCGCATCC
>DASXLG010000135.1 GCA_036496425.1 Terriglobia bacterium
CTCGAAACGTTCTGTTTCGAATCAGTTCCCCATACAGTCCGCCGTCATATGAGAAGTTGATTTCCTCGGTCATCAATCCATAGAAAATCGGATCGATCCTGGCGCCGGGCTGATCGACATTAACCGTGAGCCGGACCGGCCGCCGGGTCTGCTGCCCAAACAGAGAGACCACGAGAAAAACCGCAACAATGAGTTTCCGCATGGCGCTTGACGACCACCTACCTATCTCTTCGGCAACGCGAACGCATACAGCGTCGAGCCGGAGCGCCGGAACCGCGCATCCGAATCCGCCGGCGTATTTACGGTTACCTGCGTGTTATTCCCCAGCTGGCTCGAGATGATCGCGATGTACTGGCGTCCGTCCGGCCCCTGATAGCTGATCGGCGAACTCCGGAAGTTACTGCCCGTCCGGAAAGTCCAAACGATTTCTCCCGTCTTCGCATTCATCGCGCGCATGACGCCTTCATTTGGACCACCCTGGAAAAGCAGGTCGCCCGCCGTCGCCAAGACGCCGACGTTGTTGCTGACCTTCCACGGAATGCGCCACACCGTCTTTCCAGTCACCGGATCGTTTGCCTGCAACTCTCCCGCATTTGTCGCGCCCGGCGCCATGGGGCCGGGCGCGCCGGGCGCTCCGCCCTCGCGCAGCGTGTAATCATTTGGCGGATTGTACTTTCCTTCGACGACTTTCTGCGTCCCGCAGGTGTTTAATGCGGGCGTGTATACAAGACCGGTGCGCGGAGAGTACGCATCCTGGAACCAGTTGCGCGCGCTGATGCCCGGACACCACGTCACATTGACGTCTTTCGCATTCGGCAGATACTTCTGCCGATCCTCGAGCTTCGTGAACAGCATTTTCTCGATGTTGTAAAGAGGCCGGCCGGTGTCCATATCCACACCTTTAATAAGGTCGTTGTACACGAACGGCCAGGGTTTCAGCACAAGTTCGCCGGTAGCGCGGTCGATGACGTAGAAGTAGCCGTTGCGTCCAGGATGCACGAGCGTCTTTCGCATACGTCCGCCGATCTGGAGATCGACGGCGAGAAAGGCGCTGGGTTCATCGAGATCCCACCCGTCCTGCGGCGTCATGTTGTAAGCCCAGACGAGTTCGCCGCTATCGGCATCGCGAGCGAGAACCGAGGCGCAGTAGTTGTTCTTGTAGGCGGCCAGTCCGCCTTTGTCGTCGAGTTCGATGCGGCCGAACTGCCGGCGATAATCCGGATTCCACGGACCGCAGTTGCCGGTGCCGTAATAGAAGAGATTGAGATCCGGATCAAACGTGAACCAGCCCCAGACGGAGCCGCCGCCACGCTTCCAGGAATCGCCGTACCAGGAATCGAGTGCAGGGTTCGGCGTCTTATCGTCTCTGTAGAACGGCTTGAACTTCGGACCGATACCGACTTCGTTATTCGGGCCGGTACTGTAGAAGCGCCACCGCATGTTGCCGGTCTCAAGGTTGTAGGCCGTGACGTGTCCGCGAACGCCCTTCTCGCCGCCCATGACACCGACAATGACTTTATCGCCGACAACGATCGGAGGCGCGCTGACGGTTTCAGCCGTGGCGAGATTCCCATTGTCGGCTTTCCAGACGACTTTGCCGTTCTCGGCGTTGAGCGCGTAGACCTGTCCGTCGAGTGTGCTGTAGAAAATCTTTCCGTCGGCGTAGGCGAGCCCGCGTGTCTGCGCACCGCAACACGCGGCTTTGGTTGCGGCATCGATTTGCGGAAATTCCGGACGGAATTCCCATTTGATAATGCCGTTGCGCTTCAGATCGAGCGCGTAAATGTAATTCGGCTTCGGCGTCGCAATGTACATCGTGTCGCCGATCACGAGCGGCGCGGCTTCGACCGTGTCGAGAATGCCGATCTGAAAGGTCCATGCGACCTGCAGATCTTTCACGTTGTTGAGATTGATCTGATTGAGCGCGCTGTAGTTCCATCCGTTGTAGTTGCCGTTCGGCATCGTCCATTGCTTCGGGTCCGACTGCATGGTGACCAATTCCTTGTGCGCCAGCAGTATCCGTGACACCCCCAGTCCGGCAATCAGCAAGACCAATGCCGGAACCACAGCCCGTCCTCGATTTCTCGATGCGCTCATTCTGACCTCCCCGAATGCGTAGTCTGTTCCGGATGAGCAGGGAAATCAAGAGGTTGGGGTTATTCACCTTTGTGTAACAAGGTTTTAGCCGCAGATGACGCGGATGACGCAGATGGGGCGCCTCCAAAGTTCGTTTTTGCGCCCCATCTGCGTCATCTGCGGCTAAAAACGTTTGGTTGCGGCTGCAGCCTCATCTGCAGTCGGTCTACGTGCCGCAGAACGTCTTGTAGCTGGCGGTTACCTCGGGAGAAGCCGGCTGCGCATAGATCTCCAGCTCCGGCCGTTCTTCGAAAGGATTCGCGATAACCTCGAGCAGGCGTTCGAACAGTTTCAGATCACTACGATCCGAGGCCGCCGCCAGGGCTTCTTCCACCCGGTGATTTCTTGCAATGTAGAGCGGGTTGACGCGGTGCATGGCCTCTTTACGGGCCTCCGCGTCGATCGATTCCTGCGCGGCTCGTATGCGCCAGCGGTCGATCCAATCCCCGAGGGTGCGTCCGTCACGAAAGAGTTCATCGAGAGACTTCACGTTTCCGGCCGCCGCGTCGCCAAGCCGCCGCCATGCAAGAACGAAGTCCACGTTCTGAGCTTCGAGCAGGGTAAGCCAGTCGTTCGCCAGCTCTCGATCGCCCTCCGCGGCCTCCTGAAGCCCGAGTTTCGCGCGCATACCACTCAACCAATGGGATTCATAGCCCTCGACAAACATCTGAAGCACTCCGGTCGCTGCGGGCACAGCGCGATCTGGATCCTCGGGAGCGATGAGAGGCAGTAGCGTTTCCGCGAACCGCGCAAGATTCCATTGAGCGATGGCGGGTTGGTTGCCGTAGGCGTAGCGGCCTTGCCGGTCAATCGAACTGAATACAGCGCGCGGTGTGTAAGCTTCCATGAATGCGCAGGGACCGTAATCGATGGTCTCTCCGGAAATTGCCATGTTATCGGTGTTCATTACGCCGTGGATGAAACCGTTCAGCATCCACTGTGCAATCAGCCGCGCCTGCCGGAGCGCGACCGCTCGGAGTAAGGCCAGATAGCGGTCGGGCCGCCTCGCCAGATCCGGATCGTGGCGGTCAATCACATACTCGGCGAGAGTGCGAACCTTGTCGATGTCCCCTCGTGCGGCAAAGTACTGAAATGTCCCGACGCGCACGTGGCTTGCCGCGACGCGCGCGAGCACAGCGCCTGGCAAAATCTGTTCCCGGATGACATCTTCCCCCGTGCTGACAACCGCGAGTGCCCGTGTAGTAGGGATGCCCAAAGCCTGCATGGCTTCGCCGATGATGTACTCGCGAAGCATCGGACCAACCGCAGCCTTGCCATCTCCGCCGCGAGAAAAGGGAGTTCGGCCAGACCCTTTAAGAGCGATATCCCGGCGATGTCCCTGCAGGTCGATCACCTCGCCTAGCAGAACAGCCCGCCCGTCGCCAAGCTCCGGTACGAAGCCACCGAATTGGTGGCCCGCATACGCCTGCGCCAATGGCTCCGATCCCGCGACAATTTCGGTTCCAGAAAATATCCGAGCGCCATAAGCCGAGTTCAAGGCCTGCGTTTCAAGACCCAACTCGCGAGCAAGAGTGTCGTTGAATCGCAACATCCGCGGCGCTGACACTGCCGCAGGTTTCCAGGGGACATAGAAACCGTTCAAGTTTCGGGCGTAGCTATTGTCGAAGCAAAACAGATCGCGTGAAGTGGGTGTGCTCATCGTCGTCTTCATTTTAGCTGATCGTTGTAGGATTCCGATGATGCTTCAAGAAACGCGTACAAATAACGCCAAGGGGATAACGACTGTCAGTCGCTGGACGAGAAGTCGGTTCGGAATGTGACTTTGCTACTCAGCATACCGCCAAGTGAAGAGTAAGCCCTTACACGCCCACGATGGCGGTACTATAATTTCGACGGTTTGAGACGTACCCATGACGGTTTGGCCCTTATGTACACACACTCTGCGGATTGGTCCCCTCGTCACGAAATGTGAATTTGCAAGTCGGGAGCCTCGATTTGTCACGTTTGCCATATCTCGTGCTCGGATGTTCGATCCTGTTCGGCGTTGCGTTTCGGATTGATGTCACGCGCGCCAGTCAGGCGAGATCAGGAACGGCGTCAGACTTGTCAGTTACTTTTGTCGGATGCAAATCTGATGGGCAGGCTGGGTCACTTGAAACACCGACAAATCCTGGCATAGACGTGCAATTGGACTCGACTATTGCTCGCCGCCTCTCGATTTACAAGGCGGCGGTCGGCGACGCAATTCTTGGTCCGCGTGGCTGGTTTTGCTTCGCAACCTATGGGTCGGGAGGCGCAACGTTGTACATCACTCCGGAACCTCTGAAACCGGCATCTGCGCCCAAATCATTTTGGGACCAAATAACCGGTCCAATTACTGGTTCCGCTATTCAAGCGTCGGTGCTGTATGGAGACACGTCGGGTCGATATGCTGTCGCCGAGATTGCGGCGAGGGTTTTCCCGACGCAAAGGTCACTTGCCCTGAATCTCCTCGCCGAGGCGGGTATGCAGATTCCTTCTCGTCCGTATCCCGGCGACCGACTCACTTACGTTAACGAGCGAATAGTCGAATATGAAACGCCGGGCCGTGCGCAAGGTCTTGGGACATCTGTCTCAGGCGGCCGTTTACAGCAGAACGTCGATTCAATCCGCGGTGTCGCCATCTTGGAGCCGGGTTTCTTTTTGCACCATTTGGCAGTAAGGCTGCCTCAAAAAATGATTGACCTCGCGCCACATGTCATCCGGCAGTTTGAAGCAACCCACTGAGCGGATTAGGCTGCTTCCCGTGAAAGCCACAGTATTTCTCGCGACTTTGCATACCGCCGTCAAGCCGTCTGAAGACACTCGAGTTCCGCTACCCGGCCTTTCGACCGTCTCTATTAAGGTAAGACGCCTGAGACCCCCCTGTTTGTTGCAACCGGCCCAAAATCCTGAAAAAAAGTGAACGCTTTACCACGGCAAAAGAAGATTTGAAATCGGGAAAAGAAAGTCTTCTTTTGCCTTCGCAGATTTGAAAATCCAAATTGAAGACTTTCTTTTTGCCTTGCAGATTAAGAGAGCCGGATTTCAAATCTGCGACGGCGGAAGAAGACTTGAAATCGGGAAAAGATAGTCTTCTTTTGCCTTCGCAGATTTGAAAATCTAAATTGAAGACTTTCTTTTGGCCTCGCAGATTAGGAAAGCCGGATTTCAAATTTGCGACGGCGGAAGAAGACTTGAAATCGGGAAAAGAAGGTCTTCTTTTGCCTTCGCAGATTTGAAAGTCCAAATTGAAGACTCTCGTATGGCGTCGCAGATTGGGAACGCCGGACTTCAAATCTGCAACGGCAAAAGAAGACTTGAAATCGGAGAAAGAAAGTCTTCTTTTGCCCGCTGCAGGTCGGGGAATTGGAATTGAGGAGCATGACGGCGTAGATGCAGATGTTTTTAGCCATCTCGTCGATTAGTAAGTCGCGTTGTCGCCGAAGACGCGACTGATCGGCAGCCGTTTTGTATGAACTCAAGGACTCAGCAGGGTACCGCTCTTGCTGTAAGATGGAGGTGAACTATGGCTAAAATCTCGAAGAAGCTTTTCACGGTTGACGACTACCACCGCATGGTGGCCGCCGGAATCTTGCGCGAAGACGATCGTGTCGAACTCATCCGCGGAGAAGTCCTCCAGATGAGTCCGATCGGTCCTCCGCACAATGGCACGATTTTGCGCGCCAGCCACGGCATGTGGGAAATCGTCAAAAACCGTGCCCTGGTGGGCGTCCAGGGATCCATTCGGCTCGACATGTATAGTGAACCCCAACCGGATCTGTATTTGTTGAGGCCGGTGGCCGACTTCTACACATCGCGCCTTGCCGGACCCCCAGATATCTTCTTGATCATCGAGGTCGCCGATTCCTCACTCGAATACGACCAGGACGCCATGCTGCTGCTCTACGCGCAGACCGGAATTCCGGAATACTGGATTTCGGACATAGCTGGCGAACGCGTCATCGCCTATTCGGATCTGGAGGCGGGGGTATATCGTACGGTTCGCGAATTTAGGCGGGGGGAAGTCCTGGCGCCTCAGCTTCTTCCAGACTGCCGTATTCCCATTGAGATTCTTCTGCCATAAAATCCGCTTCATACCATCTGTATATAGATGGGCCTCATTGTAGCCGCTAACGGCAATCCGATTTACACTCCAACAATCCCCCATTAGCGCTTTCGCTAATCTATAATGTTGGGAGGTATAGGCTTACATGAAGCAGGCATTTATCATTGCGTGGGCGGTGTTGACGGCGGCCACAGGAGCGTCGCAAGCCCCTGCATCGCGGCTGACCTTTGAAGTCGCGGCTATACGCGCGGCAAGTTTTCCGACTCCTCAGACATTCCAGTCGGGGCAATTTCGGGTAGGCACCAGGATTGACGGCGCGAGCCTGGATTTTGAGTTTGTAACGCTGGCGGATCTGGTGCCTTACGCATACCGCGTGAAATCCTTCCAGGTTGCCGGACCGGATTGGATGCGTCAATTGAGGTGGAACATCCAGGCTAAACTGCCGGCCGGTTCTTCGCGGGACCAGGTGCCGGAAATGATGCAAGCGCTTCTGGCCGATCGATTCAAGCTGACGTTTCATCGCGAGCAGCGGCAGCAGCCCGTGTACGAATTGGTGACGAGAGGCGAGCCCAAGCTGGAGCCTGCGGCGCAATCCGTGGACGATACGGCTGCCGATAATTCCGGTGGCATTTCGCCCGGTTTCGGCCCCTTCGGAATTTTCCAGCCCGGACCTCAGGGGCGTGGAGCAGCGCCTCCGGATGGAGCCTCGAGGGACGGAAGAGGCGGGTTCCTTGCGGGAGGGATCACAGGCAACGGCACGCGTATCTCAATGGGATCCAATTGCAGTATCCACCTGGAGTTCGACAATTTGTCGATGCCGAACCTGGCAGATACGCTCACCACGTTTCTGGACCGGCCGGTGGTGGATAAGACCGAAATGAAGGGCGCTTATAAGCTCGCGATGGATTTTCCAATCGAAGCGATGCTCGGGATGATGCAAAACACGATTGGCAACTTTGGATTTCCGGCCGGACAAGGCAACCGGGGCGGCTTCGCCGGAGGCCGGGGCTTTGGGCCCGGAGGTGGAGCCGGCGCTCCGGGAGGCGGACCGCTGGCCGGCTGTATCGACCCCTCGGTATTCGCCGCGGGAGGCGCTGGTGCCTCGAGTGCCGCGATCTTTAAGGAAGTTCAAAAGCTGGGATTCTACCTCCAACCGGAGAAGGAACCCTTTGATACCGTCATCGTCGACCACCTGGAAAAAGCGCCCACTGAGAATTGATTGGCATCCTGCTCCGCTTCCGGGGAACGCAGACCGATTTCAGACAGTTTTAGCGTTTGTTTCTACTCCGCGTCCACCAGGTCGAGGAAGAGCCAGCGTTTGCCGGAAGCGAGACCCGAAAGCTCGCGGCCCGTGGCGCGTATGACCGCGGGAGCCGAAGTGATGTGTTGGGTGCCGGCCTGCATGTCGCGGAAGAGACGCTGCAGGGTGCCGGCGCGCAAGGCGACGGTTCCCGCCGTCTTGTAGACAAAGGCGGAGACTTCCTGAGCCGACCATGTGGCGTGGGCCATCGCCATCCGGATCAATGTATTTTGCCGGACGGAGAGCTTGTCTCCGTTGCGCAAGGTAGTCGCCACGTCTTCCCAGCTTTCGTATACCAGGGCCTTCGCGGACCGGTAGGTCATCTCGGCCTTCGCGTAGTCTTCCTGAAACGCATCGCTGCCGGCCATCGAGCCGCCGCGCCCGATCTTGGATCGAACGAGGGCGGCCAACTCGTCGAGCATGCGTCGGCCGATACCGCAGGCCCAGCCCGAGTGGCAGATGACCGCGAATCCGATAATTCCGAGTGTATAGAGGGCGCCGCCTCGTTTAGGCGTCTCGGTCACTGCGAAATGCGTGTAGGCCTCCGGTACGAAGACGTTGTCGATTTGGTAGTCGATACTGCCCGTTGCCCGCAAGCCCATCACATCCCAGTTGTCGATGAGAGTCGCATTTCCCACGGGAAGCACAAAAATACGCGGCTCGCCTGTCGATTCGATGATGCCGAGAGTATGAATATGCGTACCGTGCTTGATGCCCGACGCGAAACTCCATGACCCGCTGAGCATGAAGCCGCCCGGCGCTG
Organism: Terriglobia bacterium; assembly: GCA_036496425.1. NCBI lineage: Bacteria > Pseudomonadati > Acidobacteriota > Terriglobia > Terriglobia bacterium. The sequence continues at coordinate 8,248 of DASXLG010000135.1, forward strand.
GAATTGCCTTACCCGGCCGCGTGCCTTGTCCCGCGATGACAGGAAGGTGGTTGCCGGAAAACATTTCGTTTACCGCACTGTCTTCGAGGTAGGCCGCTCCGGTTCCGATCGCGAGCGACGCCGCCATCAAGACCCAGCCGGCCGAGGGATCGCCATAGGCAACGCTTGCCAACACCTGAAGCGAAGAAACGGGATCGAGCTCCGCACCTCCGGCGACGGAGCGCGGCACCCACATACCGAGGAGGCCTTCCCGATGCAGTGCCTCAACCACCGGTTCGGCGAGCCGGCCGAGCTTGTCGCCTTCGTCCGCGTGGCGGTCGGCTAGCTGGCCCACGGATTTCGCGCGCTCGATCAGGGATGCTGCCAGTGAAACTTCTTTGGAAGCAATCGACATGAATAACTCCTACTGCTGCGTAGGATAGCAGGGGAAGGAACCACAAGAAGCACAAAAGGCACAAGAAAGTCCCGTGTTTCTTGTGCCTTTTGTGCTTCTTGTGGTTCCTTCCCTTCCTGGCTTATCTGCGGACTTGCCGCACAAGCGGGCGCAGTGGCTCTGGAAGGTTTCGAAAGTCCTCCGCACTGACGATGGCGGCAGAAAGCGGATCGGGACCGTTCTTTTTCAGCGCCGAAGTCCCTTCCGGGCTCAGCAGCAACTCAAGGAATTTAATCGCGTTCTGCCTGTTAAGCGCATCTTTGAGCAAGGTAATACCCCAGGCGACGTGAGCGCCCGGGACAGGAATCGTGTGGGCGCTCCGGGATGTCCCGAGGCCCGGCAGAACCACGATGGCGTGCTGCCGGTAATAGGCGTCCTTTGCCGGATCTGAGAGATTGATCTCATCGGGAAGGTCCACATACCGATAGTCGGGGTTGCCCGCCGCAGTAAAGCGGGCATTGTGTTCATAGGTGAACTGAAAATCAAACTGCTTGCCGAGAACGGCGCCGGAATCCTGGCCCATGATCACCAGATGCTCCAACAGGTTGTTATACAAGTTCGGAACTTTGTAATACTCCGCCGCAAGTTGGAACATCATCGGCGCCCGGTAAGCTCCGGGATCCAGAAACCAGTTGCCGCCTCCGATGGCCACACCCGGCGTGGTGAGAATTTCATACCAATTGGGTGCTGCTTTGGGAATGGACGCCGGTGAATGAAAGGGAGCACTGCCGGGAGCGGTGATCGGAGGCAGTTTCTTCCCGGATAAACCGCTTGCCGAGTAGGCCAGCACCATCCTGCCCTGCGCGAACACGATGTTGAAATCCGAATAGCCTGCAGGCTTCATGAACAGGTCGATATCCAGATAGTCGGCCGGGGCATACAGGTCGGCGGCGTGCCCTCCCGCAGTGATCTGCCGGCCGGCGTCAACGCTGCCCATCGGAAAATCCTCCACCTGAACCCCGGTCCGACACGTAAAGACTTTCTCCAACTCCTGGAATGCGCGCGTCAGACTGCCGGCGCGGTAAATGATCATTTGCTGGTTCGAAAGCGGCACGCAGTTCGGCGTCTGAGCTTCGGCAACCGATGCCAGGCCCACGCAAAGGATGAGAAGGATCGCTTTATTCCACATGGGATTTCCTTAAAAGTCGTACCGCATGGAAGCCGTGACCAGCCGTGGCTCTCCAGGGTGTCCGAGATAACTGCCGGTGCTCTGCCCGGTGATGCTTCCGGGACCGAGCGTCGACCAGTAGTGCACGTTGGTCGCATTGCTCGCCGTCACCCGCCAGGTCGTCGCTTTTCCAAGGAAAGCCGTCGTGTAGCGGACACCGAAATCGAAAACATTGTATTGAGGCGTATAGGCGCTATTGATGTCGTCGATCGGCCGCTGCCCGACGTGTTGCCAGTCGAAATTCAGAAAGACTCCGGAGAGGCCCTGCATCCTGTACTCGGCAAGAATATTGGATTTGTAATCGGGAGTGCCTACAAAGTCCCTGCTGTTGGTTGCGGCGATGCCCGTGTCCGTGAGCCTTGGACGAAGCGCGGTCAAGCCTCCCGTGAGCATGAGTCTTTCGAACACGCGCCCGGAAAGCATCGTCTCCGCGCCGTAATTCAGTTGATTGCCGGTAATCTGAAAAATCTCGCAATTCGCCGTGCCCGACTGCGCCCCGCAGACGGGGTTTGTCACACCAGTCACGAAATTCGCGAATGGCCGCTCCAGCCGGAACACGTCCGCTGAAAAGTTAATGCTGCGAAAACGGAGTTTATAGCCGAGCTCTTCCTGCTTGCTCCGGTACGGCGGCAAGGCCTGGCTGGCATTGACAATGACCGTGGCACCGCTGCTCGCGGCGGCGACGTCCGGCGCCTGGATGCTGTCTGCGAAGGTGGCGTAGATCGTCATGTCCGGCCGAGGTTTGAACATCAGGCTGGCGGATGGGCTGACGCCTTGATTGACATAACCGCCGCGAATACTCGTTCTCACAAAATCCGTGGCTGCAGTATCGCTGTAGCTGTCCGTCCACGTCCAATCCTGGCTCGCAGCCAACCGTACAAGCCATTGAGGGCTGATCGTCATGGAGTCGGTGAAACTGAAACCTTGCTGCCGGATGATGCTCGATCCGTATATCCCCGTGGAAGGGCTGGTTCTGGCATAAGAAAAGATGCCGCCCGGAGGTACGATATCGACGAGCGGACTGGATATGTTCGCCTGGCAGACTCCGTTCGCTGTGCACAACGCGGTCTTCACTGGACTCGATACGGGTGAATAAGACGCAAATCGATATCCGGTGCTTCCGATGACGACATCGTGTTGAATGGGCCCGGTTCGAAACCGGCCCGTGAGATATAACAGGTCGCTGTCCACATGAAATCGCGGCGCCAGCGAAGAAAAACTGTTTGCAAGGTAGCTCTTGTAGTTTCCGCTGTTGTCGAGGAATTGGTTGACCGCCGTATTGATGTTGCGGTCGGAAAGCTGGTCGAGCGCGCTGACCGTGAGGCGCCAATCCGAGCTGAAGTCGTGCTTCAGCCTCAGCTCTCCGATCTTGGACGTCAGATCCACGCCGGAGAAGGATTGCCCGTAACCTGCGCGAGCCGGGTCCGGAGCATTGAGCGGCAGCAGGATACTCTTTGAACCGGGCGTTGATAACGGTGTCGTGGTGGGTGCATAAGCGAACCAGCCGGGATATCCGTGCTGATACAAGTTGTAGTAACTGTAGTTTCCTTCGATTAGCGTTCGATCCGTCAGGCGTATATCGCCCGCGCCTGCCGCCAGCTGGCGGCGGAGCTGGCTGGCGGTAACGTAGCCGTTGCCGTCCGCCAACAGCAGATTCGTCCGGTATCCGAACGTTTTATTGTTGCCCAGCCGGCCGCCAAAGTCGGTGTGAATGGTGCCGACCGTACTGCCTTCGTATCCCAGCTCGATTTGACCCAGGCGTTCTTCGGTGGGACGTTTGGTGACGAAGTTGAACATGCCCGAGGGGTTGGCTGGACCGAACAGGGCGCCGCCGAGTCCGTTCACGACTTCAAGCTGTTCGTATTCCTCAAGCGCCGACGGCGTGGTGACTGCAATTCCCATGCCGTCTTTGCGGTCATTCTGCATATTGCTGCCCTGCAGTCCACGAGTCTCGGGACGCAAAACCTCCGGCCCCTGCATCTCCTGGAATGAGACAAGGGGCAGATACTTGGCGGCTTCTTTGAAATTTCTGGATTGCGTGTCATCGATCAATTGCCGCGAGATGACGTTGACCGAATAGGGCAGATCGAGGATCGGAGTTGTTCCGAGCGGCCCACCTGCAGCCGCATTGTCGACACGATACGCATTCTCCACGGTGCCCGCGGTAACGTCCACCGTCTGTGTGGTTCCAGCGATCGTCAGAGTGAAATCGAAATGGACTGTCTGGCCCCTATCGATCTTCAGCGGCGAACTCACGCTCGCCTGAAAGCCCTTGGCTTCCGCCTTTACGACGTACATGCCGGGCGGTAGCGACGGGAACTGGTAGGCACCCTGGCCGTCGGTGAGTACGGTGGAGGTGACTGCGGTTTGCTGGTTGGTGAGTGTGACCTGCGAGCCAGGAATCTGCGCCTGCGTCGGATCTTTCACTACCCCTGTGATTTGTCCGCCATTGGATGGCGTCTGCGCCAGGACGGAGGATGCCAGCACTAACCAAACGAGAAATGTGCTCATTAGTATTAAGATCAATTGTTTTGAAGTCATATGGAAATTTGGAACGTCCGGAGGCAGCGGCATGAATGAAGCTGCAGAATACCTATGACGCGTTATACGCCGCGACCCCGGCGTCTCGGTGTCAAAGCGAAGGTCTGGCTGACGATCGGTCCGCGTACGCTGTTTGGGGACGGCAAGGCTGACCTGCTCGATGCAGTCGACAGGCTGGGATCGCTGCGGAGCGCTGCGGAGAGCATGGGCATGTCGTACAGGCATGCGTGGGGATGGCTGCGCGAATTGGACGAGGCCGCCGGATTTGCTTTTCTCGAGCACACCGGGACAGGTCCGCGAACCAACCTGCGGCTCACGGACGACGGTCGCCAGTTTATTGCTGACTATCGCCGGTTCCGCAAGACGTTGAATCGAGCGATAGATGCGAGATTCCACCGCGTCTTTCATGGCTGACAATCTTACCAATTCGAGCGCGATGACGGTAGGAGTCTTATGCTTTTGAAGACATAACGACGGCGTATAAGCGGCATTTAGCCGCAGATTACGCGGATTACGCAGATGGAGCGCATTAACAGACTGCTTTGCGCTCCATCTGCATAATCCGCGTAATCTGCGGCTAGACCTTCATTCCGAGCCGGGCCAGTGCTTCGCGCGTCGACGGCTCGTTGAGGAGGTTCTTGAAGGCTGCGACTCCGGCGCGATTGGCGTGCGATTTCGGCACAACGAAATCGTAGCGCTCGTCGCGCAGCGGCAGAAAGCCGAGGCCGGAATTGTGCGCAATCATGTCCAGCGTGACTCCCCAGTCCGCCCGGCCTTGCGAGACTGCGGCGGCAACGGCGTTGTGATTTCGAGGCTGGACAGGATATCCGGCGGGCTTTACTCCTTCGAGCAGGCGATCGATGAGCGCTCGTGTGCCGCTCCCCTGATTGCGGTTGACCATCACGCATGACGGATCGCGCTTTACCGCCGTAACCGCCTCTCGCGCCGTCTTGCCCTCGAAGCGTATGTCACCCTGACGAAAGACGACGCCCTGAACGCGGCCATAACCGGGAATCAACTCCAGGCTCGGATTTAAAAAAGGCAGGTTGTACTCGTCGGTTTCCGGATCGAGCAGGTGGACGCCTGCAACATCGCATTCGCCTCGCCTGGCAGCGTCCAACCCTGCGGTGCTGCCCACGGCGAGGAACTTGGATCGCACGCCGCGCTGTTGCAGCACGCCAAGCAGGTAGTCGAGACCGATGCAGTGGCTGCCGATGACAACCAGATCGGCTAATTGCAGTTCCTTGCCGAGCAACTGCACATCGATGAGCGTTCCCGCCTCGACAATCTCTTCATGGCGGCCGATCGTCGCGAAACCATCGGCGCGGCTGAAAGTTGTAACGCTTCCGGAGCCCTGTCCCATCGGATATGCGGCGAGCGACACGCTGGACTTCGGGTCATCCTCCGTTGGCGTAGTTTCGACCAATCCCACCAGCAGGTATTCCGTCCGTCCGATCTCGCTGTTGAGCTTGACGGCCAGCCGTGCCGAAACCGTGGGCCGCCTGGTGGAACCTCGCCCAGCCTGCTCTCGAATGACCGGCGCAATAAACTCGTGAAACGTGAAGATCGCCGATGTCGGAAACCCGGGAAGCACGACAACCGGCCGGCCATGAGTGGCCGCCAGGCAAATGGGTTTGCCGGGCTTGAGGGCGACGCCGTGGGCAACGATGCCCGGATCTCGAAGTTCAGCGACGGCGCGATACGACAAGTCGCCCGCCCCCTTGCTGGTGCCTCCGGAGAGCAACACGATATCGGCGGATCCAATAGCTGTATGAAGACGTTCGCGCAGTTCCGCGAGATTATCGCCGGTGATGCCCAGCCGCAGCGGCTCGCCGCCCAGCTCGCGAACGGCATCGGCGAGAATCTGTGCATTCGAGTCGAATACTTTCGCCGGCCGCATTGGTTCGCCTGGAGCGATGATTTCGTCGCCGGTGGAGAGGATGGCCACGACCGGTTTACGCCAGACGTCGACGCGGCCGACGCCGATGGCGGCCAGCACTCCGGTATCGCGGCTGGTCAATATCTGACCGAGACGAAGCACCGTTTCGCCTGCGGTGATGTCGGTCCCCGCGAACGATATACCGGTGCCTGCCGTGACCGCGCGCGCCACATGCAAAGCGTTGCCGCGCACCTCCGCATGTTCGACCATGACCACGGCGTCAGCGCCGCGCGGCACCATTCCTCCCGTGGCAATCGAAACGGCCGCGCCGCTGCGGATGACGGTATGCGGCACAACCCCGGTGTGGATGGTCTCCTCGCTGAGCTGCAAAATGTGCGGAACTTCCTCGCACGCCCCGAAGGTGCTGTCGGAGACAACGGCGAAGCCGTCCACGTTCGAGCGGTCAAACGACGGAACATCGACGGGCGAGACGACGTCGGCCGCCAGAACGCGGCCAAGCGCCGCATCGAGTATTACGCTCTCGATCCCACGCGGTGACGCGTCGATCGCGGCGCGAAAACGCCGCTCCGCTTCGTCGCGACCCAGCACTTGCAGAAATTGTTCCTGCTCACGCATAGAGCCAGACCTCAACTTCACTGCCCGGCGCGAAACCTTCGCTGTCCGCCGGGACAATGACGAAACCGTCGGCGCGAGTGGTTGAAGAGAGTATAGATGCGCCACCGACGGCAATCGGTTCGACATCGCCGTCAACCAGCCGCACGCGCGCGTAATCAAGGCGGCCGATCGGCGAACTGATCTTGCGGGTCAGCTTCGCGCTGATCGAATGGTAAGGCCACGCCTTCGACAGGCCTCCCAGCGCGCGAATGGCGCGGCCGGCGAAAAAATCGTACGCGCAAAGGCACGATACCGGGTTGCCGGGCAGCAGAAAAACCAGTCGATGTTCGAGCCGGCCGAAGCCGGTCGGGCTGCTGGGACGCATGGCAATTCCATGAACGGCGAGTTCGCCGTGGCTGGCGAGAAGCATCGGCGCAAGGTCTTCCACTCCGACACTCGATCCACCGGAGACGATCACGACATCCGCATCCGCATATAGGCTGCTCAGGATGGCGTCGTGTTCATCCGGAACCAGGGAGGGGAAATCGACCAGACCTCCGTCGCGTTCAACCAGGGCCGCGAGCATTGGTCCATTGGCATCCGCGATGCAATACCCATCCGGCCGGGAACCGGCCGGAAGCAGTTCATTACCGGTAACCACCAGGCGGACGCGCGGCCGGCGATAGACATGCACTTGTTCAACCCCGATGGAACTCAGCACTCCGAGGTCTTGCGGCCGCAACAGTCGTCCAGCTGCAAAGAGTGCTGTTCCCCGGGTGACGTCCTCTCCCCGGCGTCCGACATGTTTACCAGGAGAGACTGCCGCGACTGCGAAGACGATATCTGTCGTCGCTTCCGTGCTGTCGACCCATTCGGCCGGAAGAACGGCGTCACCGCCCTGCGGCATCGGCGCCCCGGTCATGATTTGTACGGCCTGACCGGCGCCAATGAGATGGGGGAAAGGACGGCCAGGAAGCGACTCGCCGATTATCGTCAAAGGCAGGCGGTTATAGGGTGTCGCGCCTTCCGTACTCTCGGCGGCAAGCGCATATCCATCCATCGATGCGCGATCGAAGCCGGGTACATCCACGTTGCTGGTGATGGATTCGGCTAACACGCGGCGGGCCGCCGTTCGTAGTGGCACAGGCTCTGGATCGAGGGGCTGCAGTTGCGCATCGAGCCATGCGATCGCGGTCTCGACGGACTGCCGCCGCGCGAAGCCGCGCATACGAACGTCGTCTGTGATTCGCCGGTTCTGATCGTCCATGCCGAACAGTCAGAATACCTGCTAATTAGCCGCAGATGACGCGGATTACGCAGATGGGGCGCATAAACGAGACAAAATTGTGCGCCCCATCTGCGTAATCCGCGTCATCTGCGGCTAAAATCCCTTTGATGTATAATCTGCTGTTGCATCTGGCAGTGTAAGGGAGACTTTATGGCCACCGGTGATCATGAATCTACAACCAACACACCCCTCGTCTGGCGTGTAAATGTCCGCACTCGAACCTGCACGCGTGAGGCGATTCCCGAGAGCTGGCTGCGGCTTGGCGGGCGCGCTCTGATCGCGCGCATCCTGGTGGATGAAGTCCCTGGTACTTGCGAGCCCCTTGGGCCTTACAACAAACTGCTCTTCTGCCCGGGGTTACTGGTTGGCCACATGCTTTCGGCCTGTGACCGCCTGTCTATCGGAGGGAAGAGCCCGCTTACCGGCGGGGTCAAAGAGGCCAACGCCGGCGGTACGACCGGGTTGCAGATGGTGTATTTGGGCATCAAAACTCTGATCATCGAGGATATGCCCGCGGAACCGGGCTGGTGGGTGTTGCATCTGAGCGCCCATGGCGCGCGTTTCGACAAGGCCGAGGATGGTGCGAGTGAGCATGGTGTGGTTGGTCTGGGCGTTCATGACGCCGCGCACCGGCTGCTGGAAAAATACGGATCGAACGTGGCCCTCTCGCTGATCGGTCAGGGCGGGGAGATGAAGCTCTGCGCGGCAGGCATCCAGAATCTGGACAAGGATCACCGTCCATCGCGCATTGCCGCTCGCGGTGGTCTGGGAGCCGTAATGGGGACGAAAGGCCTCAAGGCGATCGTATTCGATGCGTCCGAGGGACAGAAGCCGCATGTCGTCGATCCTGAGGGATTCAAAAACGCCCAGAAGGCCTACACAAAAGCGGTGATCGAGCATCCCCAATCACGTGTCTACAAAGATTACGGCACTACCGCCGTTGCTCGTATGGCCTATTCCTTCGGGGCGCTGCCCACGCGAAATTTTTCCTCCGGGAATTTCGAGCAGATGGAGAACATCAGCGGCGAGACGTTGCGGCAGACCATCCTCGACCGCGCCAAGCAGAATATCCCCGGCAGCGAGGCCGCGCCGTCGCACGCCTGTATGCCTGGCTGCACAATCCAAAGCTCCAACATTTTTGCCGACGCCAATGGCAAGTGTATTGTCTCCCCGCTTGAATACGAGACGATTGCATTGATGGGCACGAACCTGGGAATCGGCAACCTGGAACACATCGCTCGCCTGAACGCGGCTGCCGACGACCTCGGAATCGATACGATCGAAATTGGCGCCACCCTGGGGGTTGCCGCTGAGGCGGGGCTGATGAAATTCGGAGACTGGGAGCGCGCCCTGGAGCTGATCGATGAAATCCGCCGCGGCACGCCCCTGGGACGCATCCTCGGTAATGGCGCCGGGATCACCGGTAAAGTGTTCGGGGTCGACCGTGTCCCGGTGGTGAAAAACCAGGCGATGAGCGGCTACGAGCCGCGCGCCATCAAGGGCACTGGTATTACCTACGCCACCACACCTCAAGGAGCCGATCACACGTCCGGGTTGACGATCCGCGATAAGGTGGATCACCTCAATCCCAAGGGCCAGGTCGAGCTCTCCCGCAACAAGCAGATCGCTATGGCCGGCTTCGATAGTCTCGGCGCATGCATCTTTGCCGGCTTTGGCTTCTCGCTGGTTCCGCAGGTGATTTCCGAATTTATAAATACGCGTTACGGTTGGGGCGTCCCGGTGACCTTCCTGCAGGATCTCGGTAAAGAATCGCTCAAGCTGGAACGCGAGTTCAATCGCCTGGCCGGTTTCACCTCCGCCGACGATCGTTTACCGGAGTTCATGACGCGGGAGCCGCTGCCGCCGCTCAACCCGGTTTTCGATGTGTCGGAGGAAGACCTGGATAGCGTGTTCAACTGGTAAGCCGTCCGGCAGCGGGTATGATCGTTAACCTTCACTTGCACACCCTTCTGCAGCGCCCCTCACCAAATGGGTTGATCCGCCAGCTCGAAGTGGAATTACCTCCGGGCGCCACCTTGGAGGAACTGCTCACGCGCGAGGGGATTGTCATTGATTCTGAAAATTATCTATTGGTGGTCAACAGCCGCAACGTCGAGCCGGATCAGGTATTGAAGGATGGCGATGAGGTTGATTTGATCCCGGCCATTTCCGGCGGATAGCGGCTCGCTGAAACCCGATTCGCAAAGATCAAATTCGGATCGGCGGACACTCTGAAATTCGTAGAGCGGAGTTTTCTCCAGCGTCTCGTCGAAGTTGAGCAGCCCGGCATTGTGTGCCTCAATCAGGACGCCTAACGTTCCAGTTACCTTCAAGTGGCGACGCTCGGCTTCTGTCCGTCCTGCCAGATCATCGATGAGTACGGCGCCAGCCCGGAGCGATTCCTCTAGAGACAGGGCGGCCGCCTCTGCTGGATCAAGAAGTTGTAGTGATGGGTCGAAACCAGGGTCTGGCTGACACAGACAAGACACGAGCAAAGACAAAGATAAAGGTGAGGAACAAGCTTCCGCTGGCCAACTGCTTCTCATTTCGATAAGCCCACGGTCGATATCTTACGCCGCTCGAACTGGAACATGGAGAGCTATAGGGACGCACATCTGGATTCCTGAATTTCTGAGGGAAGACCTTCTCCCCGGAGCGGATGCATTCCTCCCGAAAGGGGAAGGGAGTGGAAGAGCCCGTCCGACATGACCGGTTTAAAAGTCCATACAATATGTCTCGGCGGTCCGTTCCCTGGTTTGATTGCGGAGGCCTATGGCATGTTTGCCGATGGACAGCGCCACTCACCAACGTTGACCCCGCCGATAGAAGGCGGTCCTTCTTGGATTAATTCGGAACGTTACACGATTGTCGCTAAGGCCGAAGGCGACCCCAGTGAGGGTCTGATGATCGGGCCGATGCTGCAAGGGGTGCTCGAAGACCGCTTCAAGTTGAAGGTTCATCACGAAGTCCGTGAAATCCCCGTGTATGCTCTGACAATCAGCAAGAACGGATCGAAACTTAGCGGGGTCGAAGGTCCGGCATGCGTGCCCGTGGCCGGCAAGCCCTGCTTGTCCGGAATGCGGTTCCAGGGTCACAACCTTGTATTGCATTTGCGCGGCACCCTAGCGCAGTTCGCAGAGACACTCGCCGCGAGCTTAGATCGGCCCATCGTAAACAAGACAGGTCTTAGCGGAACCTTTGATCTCCATCTGGAATTCGCCATTGACCAAGCCACTGCACCGGCGTTCCAAGCATTGGCGGGCACGGCCGATCCGTCCGGTGGTACATCCATTTTCACGGCGATCCAAGAGCAGCTCGGCTTGAAACTGGAGCCCTCCAAGGGGCCGGGCGACTTCCTCGTCATTGACAGTGTCGACAGGCCATCGGAGAACTGACGCCCGGGACGCCTGTGACGGCGCTTCGATTATCTCTTTTTTTCAGTAACAAAGAACGAGTAGAGAGAAACCATATGCGAATGGCGTCACGGGATCATTGCCGCGATGGCGATCAAGCTAACAATGAGAGCGACCCTGGTAAAACGGTGACAGATAACAATTTCGCTTTGCGAAATTGCTCTCTGCCACCGTTTTACAGCCGAGTTGTTATCCGTTTATTCGAGAACCGCTGGTGATCGTCGCGAAGCGCCGAGATGTCGTCCGGCTTCTGGAACAGAACCGCTGCGAGTTTCTTTGCGAGTGCGCAATCACACGATTTACCTGCACCAGCCGAAGCTGAGGCTTCATTGAAATGAGCTGGCGCGGAACGCGTTTATTGCGGTTTGAATCCGATCTTATCCTTGATCGCATCAGGCAGATGCCTCAGGAGTTCATCGTGCTGCATCAGCAGCGCCACGATTTGCGAGTATCGACGGTCCGATTCTTCCTTCAATTCGTTGTACCGGCGGTTGATATTCGCCATTTCCGAAACAAACTGGGCTTGGGCTTGGAGGAGTGCTGCAACTGCGGCTTCGAGATTTACTGTGCTTCCGTTTCTTCTGAACATCCTGACTCCATTATAGGTCGCCTACGGTCGCTTTCACGGTGTTCCCGTCAGTGGCGTCTGCAGGCGCCGGTCCTATCTCAAAACCTGAGTTCCCCGCGAGTTACGTAGTGTATCGCAGTGCAAAGTCCGAACTTTCAGCGATAATTCAGTCGCGTTTTCCCGCGTTTTGCCGATTTCCCTGACTGCTCAATGTCACCTCTTTTCGCAGGAGCTCAACGGCGTGCGTATCGCCTGGCCGGTGACAGCATCGAGCTCTGTACGACGATACCGACCACAATCAGCAGGATGAACAAAATGGAACGACTCGTTTGCGACAGCACGATCGCGGTCGCGATGAAGCGTGCCCCGACGACCGACGAAAAAAGGATCAGAGCCCAATCAAAGAGTGCCAGAAACAAAATCGCACCGAGAATGCCGCCGACAATGAATACGACTTGAGTATTGGTGACGTGCATGGAGAGAAGTGTGTATACGCGGATGGCAAACCATCCACCCGCCAGAAAACCGGACACTGCGATCGCGAGCTTCTGGAGCAGAAATGCAAGCAGCGCTCCTATAAGCCCCAATACAACAGCAATGATCAGCGTGACCATCGGTGCCGGTTGATGGATGATTTGCGGGGCAAGTTCGACACCCGCGGCAAACCCGATTGCAGCAACAAATAACCAGAACAGCTTGCGGCCGAGAAGCAGTATGGCTATGCCTATCAGAAGTCCGACCGTTGGGATCGACAGGTTGATCATACTCGTCCATTTTGGCTACGCTTACGCTACTAAAGACAAGGGGAATTTAGCCACAAAAGGCACAAAGGGGCACAAAAGCATCTATGCAGAAGTATCACATGTTGATCGACGGCGAATGGCTCAATGCGGCGTCCGGAGAGTTTTTCGAATCGATCAATCCATTTACGGCACAGCCCTGGGCTCTCATTCCTCGCGGGGCGAAGGCGGATGTGGAGCACGCCGTCGCTGCGGCAAAGAAGGCATTCTATGGAAAAGATTGGCATGGTCTGACGGCGAGTACACGAGGAGCATTGTTGCGGCGGCTGGCGGATTTGCTGGCGGCCGAGGCGGACCGGCTTGCCGAAATCGAGACTACGGACAATGGCAAGCTGCTCTCTGAGATGCGCGTTCAACTTCAGTACGTGCCGAAGTGGTTTCACTATTTCGCGGGGCTGGCGGACAAAATCGAAGGACGTGTTCTACCGAGCGATAAGCCGGGCTTTTTCAATTTTACTCGTGAAGAGCCGCTCGGTGTGGTGGCTGCAATCACGCCGTGGAACTCTCCGCTGCTGCTGGCGACCTGGAAGCTGGCGCCTGCGCTGGCCGCGGGTAACACGGTAGTGTTGAAGCCTTCGGAGCATTCATCGGTGTCTGCGCTGGTTTTCGGGGAATTGTTCGAGAAGGCAGGATTCCCGCCGGGTGTTGTGAATATCGTTACCGGATTCGGCGGGGAAGTCGGCGAGCCGCTTATCGCTCATCCTGATGTCGCAAAGGTGGCGTTCACTGGAGGCGACCGGACGGGGCAGGCCGTTTACGAACAGGCGGCGCGCGGAATCAAGCGGGTGACCCTGGAGCTCGGCGGCAAATCGGCGAACATCGTTTTCGATGATGCGGATCTTGAAGCTGCGGTGAACGGCGTCGTCGCCGGCATCTTTGCCGCGACCGGCCAGACCTGCATCGCCGGATCACGCGCGCTCATTCACCGTCCGATCTTCGAGGCGTTTGCAGACCGCCTGGTGAACCTCGCGCGATCCGCGCGCATGGGCAACCCGCTGGACCTCTCGACGCAAGTCGGGCCCATCACCACGCATCCTCAATACGAGAAGGTCCTGGATTACATGAATGTCGCGAAAGGCGAGGGCGCGGTATGCGTGCTCGGCGGCGGTCCGGCGAAGCGTCCGGAATGCGGAACGGGATGGTTCGTGGAACCGACGATCTTCACCGGCGTCCGGCCGGAAATGCGTATCGCCAATGAAGAGGTCTTCGGTCCGCTCCTGTCGCTCATTCCGTTCGACGACGAAGAGGAAGCCATCCGCATCGCGAACTCGACGATTTACGGACTCGCCGCAGGCGTCTGGACCAGCAGCATCCGCCGCGCTTTAACGATGTCTGAACGTCTGGAGGCCGGAACCGTGTGGGTAAACTGCTATCGCGTTACGAGTTATATGACGCCGTTCGGAGGCTACAAACGATCCGGTTTCGGCAGGGAAGGCGGGATGGAAGCGATTCGCGAGTACCTGCAGACGAAGGCTGTGTGGATCGATATTTCCGGCACGACGCAAAATCCGTTCGGTCTTCGGTAGAAGGGAAATTAGCCACAAAAAGCACAAAAAGCACAAAAAGCACAAAAGGCACATAAGGGATTCCCTCATGTGCCTTTTGTGCTTTTTGTGCTAATTTCCCTTTTTTAACTGCGGACGTATACCGCTTTTTGATCCACAAAAAATTCCAGGCCGGTGCGGCTGTTTTCGGGCACGCCGGCGCCGGATTGTTTGACGCCGCCGAACGGCATGGAGGGTTCTTTGTATCCGGTGTGGATATTGACGTGAGCGAGGCCGGCTTCAATGCTGTCGACGTATTTCTTGGCATTGGCCAGGCTTTTCGTGAAGATTCCGGAGGACAAACCGTAGATCGAATTGTTGGCCAGCTCGATGGCTTCGTCCAGGCTGCCGAATTCGCAAACGGCGACGACAGGGCCAAAGATTTCATCGCGGAAAACGGCCATGTCGGTCCGGACGTTGGTGAAAACGGTCGGCCGGATGAAGTAGCCGTGCGGATCGGCGTCGCCGCCGGCGATCATTTGAGCGCCATCGGCCTCCGCCTGCCGGATGGCTTTCCAGATATCTTCGAATTGCTGCGGTCCCGCGACCGGACCCATATCGACGCTTTCGGAAATTCCGTCGCCGACCTTCATTTTTTCGCACCGCGCCGTGAGTTCGCTCAAAAACTCCTTCGCGATATCGCGATGCAACAGGACGCGGCTCGTGGCGGTACACCACTGACCGGCACAGGCAAAACCGGCCGTGGCCGCGGCTTCGACCGCATCGGAAATGTTGGCATCGTCCATGACGATCAACGCATTCTTTCCGCCCAGTTCGAGCTGCATGCGCGTCAGGTTCGCGGTACCTTTCACCTGAATCTTTTTACCGATTTCGGTTGAACCCGTGAATGTGATCGCGCGCACGCGTGGATCTTCGACGATGGCGTTGCCGATCGCCGAACCCAGACCGGTGACGCAGTTGAAGACACCGGGCGGCAGGCCGGCGCGATCGAAAAGGCGCCCCATATAGACGCCGGACCAGGGCGTGAATGTGGCCGGTTTGAATACGACCGTGTTGCCGGTGAGCAATGCAGGAAGCGTTTTCCGGCTCATGACGTTCATCGGGAAGTTCCAGGGGCTGATGACGCCGACGACCCCCACAGGCTCGTATTGAATCCAGGTCGAGATGTCGCGGAATCCGCCGGGGCCGATGCTCCCCGCAAAGGCGACGATCTGATTGAGGTGGTAGGAACCCTCGACCAGCGCGGAATCGACTTCCGCCCGCGACTCGCGGATGGTCTTGCCGTTTTCGAGAGTCACGATACGGGCGAGCTCTTCGCGATTTTCCTTCAGCAGGCGCAGAAACTCGGAAATGTAGTGCTGCCGTTCCGCCAGCGGCGTGCGCTTCCAGATGCGAAATGCAGCGTGTGCGAGGTCGATGGCTTCGCGCACGTCGTCAGGAGTCGAAGATTGAAACAGTCCGATGTTGCTTCCGCGTAGCGCGGGGTTTTCATTTTCGAACGTGGCACCGTTTCGAGAGCCGCACCATTTGCCATTTACGAAGTTATCGAAAGTCCTGACTGTCTCTTTCTCAACAACGGACATGAATGAGCCCCTTAGTAAGCCGCTTCCAGAATCCCGATCAAAGCTTCCTTGTCGAACGAAACCGGGCTGTTGTCCAGCAGGCGCTTCACGCTCATCGAAAGCTCGGCCATCTCGCCGAGTTGCTCGTGCTTCATGCCGATCTTGCCGAGGCCTCGCGGGATCATGACTTTGTCGCCCAGCCGGGCAACCATTTCGGGCGCCTGTTCGGCTGCCTCTGCGTCGCTGACCCGTTCCAGGCTGGAATCGAATGCGCGGGCAATGAACGCCATTTCGGGAATCCGGGCCTTGACGATCGCTTTCATGACCGCAGGCATCAGAACGGCATTGCCGAGTCCGTGCGACGTGTGCGTCGCTTCGCCGACAGAATACTGTAGAGCATGGACGGTTGCCGTCCCGGCGGCCGCGAAGGCCATGCCGGCGAGCAGGCTGGCGAGCGCCATGTCTTCGCGCCCCTGGCGGTTGCCCGGGTCATTGACGGCGGTGGGGAGCGATTTCGCAATCAGCTTGATCGCCTGCATTGCAAGCGCGTCGGACACCGGATTCTTGCCAACAAAGATGGCGTGGGGTGTGCGATCTGTCGGGGTTTTTGCGCAGAACGATTCGATCGCGTGACTCAAAGCATCCATGCCCGAGTGCGACGTCACATGCGGCGGGCATGAAACGACCAGGGAAGGATCAACGACGGCCCATTTCGGAATGATGCGGCGCGTGGCAATGCCGACCTTCATATAGCGGTCCGGATCCGTTACGACTGCGACCGGACTTACCTCCGAACCTGTTCCCGAAGTTGTCGGTATGCAGATCATGTCATAAACCGGACCCGGGACATTGTTTTCGCCGTAATACTTCGTCAGCGGTCCGCCGAATTTGGCCTGGACCGCGCTCGTTTTCGCGAGGTCCATGTTGCTTCCGCCGCCGACGCCGATCATCACGTCGGGATTGAACTGCCGGGCGGCTTCGGCGCACTGGCCGATGAGTTCAAGATTGATGTTGGGGCATCCTTCAGAGAACGACAGGACCTCGACGCCGCCTTCTTTGAGCAGGCTTTCGACTTTGTCGACGATGCCGCTCTTGATCAGGTTCTGGTCGCAGCAAACCATCGCGCGTTTGCCGAATTCTTTGCCGACGGTGCGGAGTTCTTCCAGTACGCCCCAGCCGAAATAGACGCGGCCTGCGGTGGAATAGCCCCAGTGACGGTTACTTGCCGATTGTGGATCGGAGTTGCTCTGCGGCATGCCAAAC
>DASXLG010000136.1 GCA_036496425.1 Terriglobia bacterium
GAATCTCGAGGCAAATTACCCTGACAGCGATGACGCAAATTATCGTGGCGCGTTACAATTATCAAACTCTGCAAAGACGGCAAGGATCATCTCCGTCATTTTGCCCACGGGCGAATCGTCAATAGGCTCGGTAACTGAACAGACTGCGGTGCCATACTTTGCCACTTCAGCTTTGATGGCCAGGTGGTCTCCGACGTTTCTCGCAAGTCGATCCACCTTCCAGACAATCAACATGCCGATATCCTTGCGCTTTCGGCAAAACTCGATGAGCTTGAGAAGCTCCGTACGATCGCGAAATTTGGCCGATTCTCCTTTTTCGATGAAAACTCTCTCGATTGTCGCCTTCTTGCGCTCGGCATATTCACGGCACGCGTTTTCTTGCGACTCCAGGCTCGTGCCCTCTACCTGCCCCGGATCGGATACTCGAACGTAAATTACTGTTTTCATGTAGTGCTTCGCTGCCTGCATATGGATCAGAGATCTTTTTGCCGCAGCGTTTTTGCTGAATAAAGTAATCAACAAGAATGTGGGCCACCATCGTCAGGTCGGCATCCAACCGGGTGATCTGTTCTTCGGTCGGCATCGGGTAGTCTTCCTGAAGCGCTTCGATGAGAATGTCCCGGTCTTCCATCCGACAACTGTACTGCCGGTGGGGACAACCACAGCAGACGTGGAAATTCCACAAAGAGTGGAAAATGTAGCAGGTTATCGTGCCCGCTTTATTTGAAAGGCATCATCGAATCGGACAGATACCCGGCGGCCGTCTCGTGACCGTTTCCATCTGGACAATGCCAGACAGATTTTTACGGCCGATGAGCAAACGATTCTTTCAACCGTCGTATGACTCACAAGTCGGGAGATGCGTTCCTTGGCGAGTCCTGTTGCCTGAGCCAGATCTTGCTGACTGCGCCCGCGCTCTTTGAGGAGCGTCGGCAATCTTGAGATTACGTGATACTTCCTTTTCTGAAAAGTGATCGTGGGGGATAACATGTGGATATGTGAGTTGTCTCTAGAGACAACTCGTCTTAATCTGATAATGCGGCAGAGGCAGCGGGTTCGATTCCTGCTTCATGAAGCAGCGCGATTAATTGCGGCCTTGTTGAGCCGTACATTCTCACGTCGGCTTCGGAAATAGACTCTCTGCCTCGGGCTATCCTAAGCATTTCCATTCTCTTGTCAATCCGCCCAACATTGATGGCTCTCCTTTTCCACCTGTAGTGGAATTTCCACGTCTGCACGTTGTTAGCAAGCTTCGGTACCGTGGAGCATATGCACACAATGACTCGTGGCACGTTCAAAAACTATCTCCGTACCTGTCGGAAGAAGTTGGATCTCAGTCAAGCCGAGATTGCGGCTATTTTGGGCCTGGAATCCCCGGAGATGGTGTCCCGCTGGGAGCGAGGTCTCGCAATTCCGACTCTTGAGGAGTCGATTGCGTTGCGGGTTCTTTTCAAAAAACGATTTGAAGATCTCTGGCCATATGTGAATTACGAATTTGAAGCGCGGGCCGATAACAATATCCGGCGCTTCATGCGGTCATTCGAAAAAGACCTCGTTACGTCAGGGCGCCTGGAGAAGAGAGCCAAACTTCTGTACCAGAAGCTGTCCGTCATTGTTAACGGTGATAGCGACGGCACTGATCCAATCACATGAATACCATTCTCGCGATACAACCCGAATCCCGCCAAATCGGCTACGCCGTTTTCGAAGGGAGAGCCCTTATCGATTGGGGGTCAAAAGACCTCACATCGAAACCGATCGGGGAACGGAATGAAATATTCGCCGCTCCGCTGTTCGAACGTCTTATCCATCGATTTGAACCGGATGTTCTGGTCGTGCCAAAACCGACGAGAACATCCGGTTCGGTTCGAAACCTGATGTTGCGTATGGTTCATCGTGCAGTCAATACGTACGCGTTCGGGGTAGTGAGCTACAGTTTGACAGACATTGTGAGCGCTTTTAAGGATCGCATCGGAGATGCACGTCCGAATAAGGACAACATCAGAGCAGTAATTGTTCGGGAGTTCCCGGAATTAGGCGGACTTCAGCCACGACCGCGCGGGCGTTCAGACCCGGAGGACTTCCGAGTTCCGATGTTCGATGCCATCGCATTAGCCATAACGTTTCTTACTCAACAAGAATGACCATGCATACCAACAACTATTGGAGAACTGACGATTTATATTTGGCTGCTTCCTCTTTGCGAAAGGAGTAATTCTCACAGGAATTGATGCTACCAAGTGCCGGGTAGATTTTGCTTTCGCGGACTCGTTTCAACGAGAGCTGTGGCATGAAGAATACGACTGTGAAAAACCGATGATCAGTGTCCATATGTTCGTCGCCGCTTTGGAGACGTTGCGGCAGAAACGTCTCGACGCTCGAATGCAATTCGATGGAACAAAATCATGAAAAACCGAAAATTAGTAAAATCCCGTATATCGGCGGCGAGCCGGTGCCGGGCACGTGCCTTGAGACGGTGTACAAGCGTGCTCGTGCCGAAACGCTATTCGCGATGTTTCGGAACGGCACAGTGCAGTATGTGCCATCGTTTGCATCCCGTGATACCGAAGTGCTTACGCCATACCCACCCACCAACAATCTGATACGGAATCGGGTCATTCTCTTTCCGTCGGCCGCAGACGAATACGATACGAAGGAAGCCCTCGTTGCTGAAATCCGTTCATACCTGCACCGGTACGTCACCATCTCACCCGTCTTTGAAAACATTGCCGCGTATTACATTTTGCTGACTTGGATATATGACGGCTTTGCCACCTTGCCGTACCTCCGTGCGAGAGGTGATTTCGGCAGCGGAAAAACTCGCTTTCTTACCGTTGTCGGCTCCTTGTGTTTTAGAGCTATCTTTGCCGGAGCGACGACGGCTTCGCCCTTGTTTCGCATGCTCGATAGCTTTCGAGGAACGCTCGTTATCGACGAAGGAGATTTCCGTTACTCGGATGAGCAAAGCGACATAGCCAAGATTCTCAATAATGGAAACAGCAAAGGCTTCCCGGTGCTGCGGAGTGAACAGGCCGGAAACGGCAAGGTGTTTAATCCTGTCGCATATACCGTGTTCGGGCCGAAGGTCATTGCAACGCGGGGATTCTATGATGACCCTGCGCTAGAGAGCCGATTCATCTCGGAGGACATGGGACGGAATCGACCACGGGCCGACATGCCGCTCCATTTGCCGGAAAGCTTTCAAGAGGAGGCAGAGAAGCTTCGCAACAAGTTGCTCATGTTCCGGTTCCGAAACCTTCATCAGTATTCCGTTACCGAGAATATCGAGGGCTTGTTGGAGCCACGGATCAGCCAAATCTTTGCACCGTTATTGAGTGTGGTCGGCGACGACGAACGCGATGAGATTCTCGGCCTTATCCGAGAATACAGCGCGGAGTTGTCGCTCGACCGGAGCGGGAACATAGAACAGTATGTCGTGGAAGCCATCAAAGAACTATGGACTGGTGAGGCACTCCCGCTTAAGGCGATCACAATGAAGTTGAATGAAAAATACCGAGATGACTTTCAGGAACTCGCTTCAAGTAGACGTGTGGGTTTTGTGGTCCGCCGCCAATTGAATATCCGAACTCGAAGGCGCGGCGGTGTCTTCGAAATTCTGCCAAGCGAGGACGGCCGCATCCAAGCGCTTTTCGGGCGATTCGGGGTGATGACGGAAGAACAGGCTGGGTGACATTAGGACTTCAGGATTTCAATTGGTCTGCATAAAGGGAAGGATGCTCGCGGTATTTCCCAATGGAAACCGCCTCGCCTGACGCAATGTAAAGTCCTGAAGTCCTAATGTCCTGGCACAGCCACGAACGTTCGCCCCGAACTGCACGCATCCTTGATGAACGGATGCGTAACCTCCCCTGTGACGATATCCAGCTTGATGATATTTGCTGTTTCGTTGGTAAAAAAGAGCGGCACATCCAACCCGATGAAGACCCGACTATATAGAATTGGTGATGTGTGGACATTCTGTGCGGTTGATCGTCAGACGAAGGCTGTTCCCTGTTTCAAGGTCGGCAAGCGTGATAGGGCTACGGCGCATGCATTCGCTGGGTTTCCAAGTTTCATTGGCTTGTTATTTGTCCGCGCACTTTCTTGACCAACTCCGCTTCACTAATCACGAATATAAGATCATTCGTAGACGAATTTCCAGCCGAGTCTGACAAGACAATGGTTACCGGGTAGGTACCGGCTTTTGAGGGAGTACCGGAGAATCTCAATGCGCATCCGGGTAGGGAGCAGTTTGCAGGAGGTCCAGCATTAATTCCCGGTGGAAGTCCGCCGTTAGTTGCCCATTGGTAGCCATTTTGCGAGCCGCCGGAACCCCCGATAAAAAATGCTTGATATTGGATTCCCAGTGTTCCGGAAGGAGCAACCGGTGGTGAATTACCAAAGGAGTTATCAACTATCTTCAGCGGCAGTTGTGAAATGAGTAGGGGGATACTAAGTGCACTTTTCAACGCTATCGAGTCAGTCACTGAGATAACGACCGAATAGTTACCTTTTGCGGTTGGGGTGCCACCAAGTTGGCCAGATGTACTTAACGTAATGCCTGCCGGCAAACCGGTAGTCGACCACTGATATGGCGTCGTTCCCCCTGAGGCGTTAAAGCTGTAATCCGAAGTATTTGGAATGAGCGTGCCCACAACCAACGTGGTCAACCCTGAGTTCGGTGGAAGGATGACAATGCCTGGTTTCCAGGTGATGGCAACAGTCTGCGACACCGATCGATTCAGTGAGTCTTCGACACTGACTGTGATTGATTGCGTAGCGGTCGAACCTATGGAGCCAACAGTGCCACCGATAACGCCGGTCAAAGGGTTCAGAATTAGGCCCGCCGGAAGAGAGCCGTTCTTGATAGTCCAAATCAACCCCACTCCTCCGGTTGCCTGAAGAGCAGTATTGTAAGCCTGCCCCCCATAAGCATCCGGCAAACTCGATGACGTTGTAATTTTCAACGGGGTGGAAACCAGCATCGCTACCGGCACGACGAGGGGCGAGTTGGGTGATTGCGGCCCGGTCAGGGTGATCGATCCATTATAGGTTGCAGGTGCGAGCCCTGATGGGTCAAAGCTTAGCGTAAGGGTTTGAGGAGTAGTCCAATTAACCGAGAGTTGACTGTTAACTTTTAGCCAATTTCCGCCAGATTGAGTGCTGGCCACGGCTGTACCGGTTATACCGTCCGGTGAAGGTGCAATATACAGGGAGGCGGTGGAACCGGAATCACCCTGCGTGAATTTTGGATTGAAACTCGCTGGTATGGGCACGATAGCGAAGTTGGAAACAATGTCAAACGTGGCAGTAGCAGTGGCGGAGCTGCCGTCGGGCTGATTTGGATTGGTCACCTGAATTGTATAAATTCCTGGCGTTGTCACATAAAAGCTACTGGTCGTAACCTGGGTCCACGGAGCGACGGTTGAAGTCGTGTCCAAGTAATCTATATATTGTGAATTGCCAATGACTTGAAATTGAGTTTCGCTGGTAAAGCCGGTACCCGTAAGGACGAGCTGACAGTTTAGATTGGGTATGCACAGCCGCGTAGAGTTATAAAGGTGGTTCTGAACGCTTGTGATGGTAGGTTTCGGCAGATAGATCCCGAACGGCAATGTGTTGCTCCGGTAGGTATACGGCGACAAGACATTGATTGGCCAGTTATTATAGGCTTGTAGCTGAGCCCCGTTAGGCATTTGGAATTCGTCATACTTAGCAGGCAGTAGTGAGAACTGAAGGACGGTCGGCGATACATAGGTCGTTGGTTGCGCAGTGTTGCTGAACTGAATTTGTGAACCTGGCAGAAAGTTCTGCCCTTGCAAGGTAATCGTTACACTTGAGCCATTAGGCACAGCACCTGACGGCGAAAGGGCTCGGATCTCTGGTTGCGAGTAGTAAGCGGGCAGACAGGATTGAATCACGTCGGTTTGCCCCACAGCGTCAGTAACCTGGACAAAAAATACTCTGGAGGGAGCATATTGAGGCGGCAAGTAAATCCCAGGACCGGTTTGGCAGTCGTTCGGAACATTGGGATTAGCGGTAAGCACTCCGCCCGTAGACAAGGCAACAGTGGAATCCGATATGGGGCCATTGATTGTCCAGGTAAGAGGGCCTGTTCCACCTGTCGCCGCAAAAGCGAACTGGTAGCTTTGACCGATTGTTGATAACGGAAGTGTCGCGGCCGTAATCTTGGGTGCGTTTCCAGGGTTGTTGATAACGAGAACAACGAAAGCACTCAGCGTATTTGCTGCCGAATCGGTTACCTGAACAGTAAGGGGATAAACGCCCGCAGTAGTCGGAGTGCCTGACACTATCAGGCTGCATTGGTTACACCCGCCGCCTTGAGTTGCGGTCATACCTGAGGGGAGAGTTCCTGAAACCGTCCACTGATATGCGTTTTGAGTCCCCCCTGACGCATAAAAGTAGGCTTGGGAATAGGCGGTTCCGGCGACGCCTGATGTCATTGATGGCGATGTTCCACCCGTCGGTGGTCCGTAAATCTGCAACGGTATTTGAATAACTTTGATCGGAATGGTGAGACTACCGGTCAGGCCTATAGAATCAGCGGCAGTAAAGGTAACCGACAGATTTGCGGCAGAAGTTGGCGCCCCAGTCAGTGCCCCCGACGGACTTAATACCACACCGGCGGGCAAACCTGTTGCGGACCATTGATAAGGCTCCCTTCCACCTGAGGCGGCAAGCGAAAACGCGAAATTTTGGACGGGAGTGCCCACCACCCAGGTCGTGGGGCCCGTTGTGCCGACCGTGATTCCCTGACGCCAGTTGATTGTGAAGGCCTGCCAAACGTACCGGCCAGCCGAGTCCCGAACGCTAATATTCAGCGACTCAGGAGAAGTCCCATAAATTGCCCCCGTCGTTCCGCTAATAACACCCGTGGATGAATTCAAACTCAACCCTGATGGAAGCGTTCCGTCCTCGATCTTCCAAGTAAGGCCAATGCCACCGCTCGCCTGAAGAGTCACACTATATGGCTGTCCAGCAAATGCGTCCGGCAGATTAGGCGACGTTGTAATAACTAGCGGCGCCGAAATTGTCATGACCACAGGAACGATAAGAGGTGAGTTTGATGCCTGAGGAGAGCTTAGGATGAGTGACCCATTGTAAACTCCTGGCGCCAATCCGGTAGGGATGAACGTCACTGTCAGAGTGGCTGGGGAAGTCCATCCAATCTGACCATTCAATGAAAGCCAATTGCCTCCTGACTGAGTACTGGCCGTGACGCTGCCCAACATTGGTTTGCCGGAATCATCGTTGATCGGCAAGCCGATAGAAGAAGGTGACTGGCCCTGCGTGAAGGCCGGCGCGAATCCGCCGCCGTTGATTCCGAGCACAATGTTCCCAGCGGGCTGCAAATAGCAGACGTTCGCCGGAATATTCACAGAAACGGCATTTGATAGAGTCGTTCCCTGCGCATTGCTTGCGATCACGTAATAACTGTAGCTCGCGCCAGCGCTCAAGTTTGCGGGATCAGTCCAGGAAAGCACATTGGATTGGATGGTTGCGACTGGGTAAGAATTTCGGTAAATGTCATACGAATTCGCTTGGGCCGAAGCTGTCCAACCTATGCCGACAATCGGAAGGATTGACGGTGGATTGCAAGTGGGTGGGCTTGCGGTCAATTGGAAGGTTCCAGGCTTTTGGGGTGCGGCAGTGACCTGGAAAGGGAACGTGTTTGAGGATTGATTAGTTGATGTTGAAGCCACCACCGACCACGGTCCCGACACATTCAACGGTGTGGATACTGAGATAGATGTAGCAGATTGGTTCAGGAACTGGTTGCTGAGGTAAATCTGTATTGCTCCTGTGGGGACATTGAACGTTACACTAGCCGCACTGGAGAGATTCATGCCAGTTAAAGTTATGGTCTGAGAATTTGAAGCTGCCACCAGATTTGTGGGTGACACACCTGTAATGGTGGGACTAACGGCTCCATTAGTAATTTCAAAATAGATCGGAGGCAGAGCGAAGGCTGTCCCAACAGAATTTGTGGCGGACATATTCCAGCGATACGCCACCCCCACTTGCAAATGTCCGGATGGAATTTGGAAGTTGGTAAGGCCGGAACTGATATTGGGGCTGGTGTAGACCAAGTGAGCGTCGCCATATGGTGGCTCTGAGACGTAAACATTGTAGTAGGCAGCATTGGAAGATTCGGTCCATGAAAACACTGGTGTCGCGCTTGAAATCAGTTGGCCCGGCGCACTAGCGGCACCAGGGCCAATTAATCCTGGAGCCGCGGGGGCGCTGACTGTGAGAACCCCTGCGCCATTAAGAGTCACGTTCCTTGTGGGCCCAGCATTTGTGGCATCGTTTCCAATCGCGAGTGTCGCAGCATAAGTCGTAGGGGCGTTCGGAGCAAACTTAATGGTAATGAGCAGTGACGAACCTGGAAAGACCACTGCAGGAGTCGACGGCGGAGAAACAAGTAAAAATGCACCGGTGCCATTAAGTTGGACTGAATTGACATGAAACGATGCGCTTCCATTATTCTGAATAGTAACCGTCTTAATAGATGTCATGTTCGTCCCAACATTTCCAAATGAAAGGACCGAGTCTGGGTTTGTTGAAAGGCTCCCATTCGAAGTGAAGGCTATAGTGAACGATATCTGACAGCTATTGCCATTCGAACATAGAATCTGTTGAGCGCTAGGCAAGACCGTGACACTCGACGAGTTTGGACCACCAGTTTTGTACGTCAACGTATACGCACCGGGCAAAACGGGCGTCGGCTGCCCATCAACGAAAGAGTTGGGTAATGACGTTCCGGTCAAATGCGTTAAACCATCGAGAGAATCGATAGTAAAATTGGCGAGTATTGGGCCGACGATAGGGCTCCCGTCCAGGGTCGCCTGCACTGAAATGCGGTTGGGCTCGTACGATGCCAGGAGAGAAAAGCCCAGCGTCTTGCTTCCAAGTGTTGCGGTGTTGTTATCGTAGCCATAGATTCCAATCCCGTAAACACCCGCACTAGGATTGCTAATTTGGCACGTTTCATTTCCTGTGGTGGATTTGCTTGCGCATGCATAAGAAGAAAGCGTCGGAAAGTCGTTCTTTTCAATGTACAAATCGATGTTGTCAGATCCATTTGTTGTTACTCTCAGGAATGACTTGCCCGCAGGAACGTTAATAGCGAAGTATGACCAAAATTTTGACTTTACCGTCGTGCTAAATCCCGCGTCAGTGGAAATCGCCGTGGAAGGATAAGTAGTTTGCGATGAGAAGTACTGATCCGTCGGGTATAAGAAGTCCCCTCCTTCTTCCGCCGGAGTTGGATCTAGCCCGGCAGATTCATAAGCTCGCTCCGCGAGCCCAACACAGTCGAATACATTATAGTCATCGAAAGCATCGTAACAGGAAGAAACTCCAAAGGACACCGAAAGAAGGCCGCATGGTGGTTCGTAGCCGTAGCCTGCAGGATCCAGATCATAATCTGTAATTCTGGCCGCCTTCGTCTGTGCGTAAGCTACGATTTGGCTTCGCTGCGCACTAGTTGGCGTGATAAGTGTTGTTTTTGAGCCTCTAAAGCCAACCGGATATGTTCCTCGACTTTCAAACTCAGATAGTGTGGTCGTAGTTACTGCATGTAACGGATTTAGCAAGCTGTAACCAGCCTCTATTACGCTGCCATCACCGATGTAGATGCCAACATGACAAGGATCGGAGCCGAAAAAAGTTATCACGTGGCATGGTATTGAACCACTCTCCGAATAGACGAGATCGCCGGGGCTAAGTGGTTCTACGACTTGAAACCTGGAGTCATCCTGTGCATACGCTTTAACAGCCGTAAGCATCCAGAGCAGAATAATTAAAGAGCAGCGTAATGCTCGCATTATTAGCTATGGTAGCCGGACCGTTAGCGTGTATCGCCGACGATAAGCCTATCCATTATTGAACGGACAAACGCATCTTTACTTCTCATTTTTAACTCTAAAGCTGCTGCCTTGCCCCCTGGCGCGCCGGTAATTACCAAAGCTCGGACAGCGTGCATAGCGATAAACTCACCTTCCTCGCGTGATATGCGGAACAATTCTTGAGTGCCCGCATCGGTACCAAGAGATCGAATCGACCCAATAGCGCGAATTCGAATAAAGTTTGGTTGGTTGGGATCGCGCAGAAGCCGAATCAGACCCTCTTCGGCGTCGGAGCCTCCTAGGGTTCCTAATGAGGCTGCGGCATTAAATCGAACTGTATCTGAAGGATCGTTGAGTAGCTTCACAATCGGCCGTACTGCTCGTTTGTCTCCGATTGCGCCGAGAGCTGCGATCGCTGCGCTGCGGGTATGCTCTTGCTCAATTGCATTAGTGGCTATCAATATCAAATCTCCTACAGCGCGAATTGATTTGATGTTACCTAAGCCTACAATTGCAGCCTGACGCTCTCCAGCGCTTGCTTCCGCACGAATGGCCTCAGCTTTCATTACCGGTTCGAGCTCAGGCACCTTTAATTTAGCTAGGGCGAGTATTGTCTGGATACGCACAGATGGGTCGGGGTCATTCACCGTCGATAGTAGAACTGAAGTCGCACCTTTGTCGCCCAAGTCTCCTAACGCGGCGGCAGCCGTAGCCCTCACCAAGGCACTCGGACTCGCAATCTTCCGTGAAACCTTAGATAATGTCCCGGAGTCGCCAATGCGCCCAAGAGCTACTAACGCGGCGGCCTGAATTTGAATATCCGGAGAATCGAGAAGCAAGAGGGCATCTGGTACCGCCCCCTTACCCCTTCTGATCAAATCCTGAGCTATCTTAGTTTGTCGAGTTGCCTCGCCTTTAACAAATGCGGAAGGAGCACTGTCTACTCGTTGTGCCTGCGAGAACGAAAGGAATCCCATTGCTGGCAAAAGAATGTATATGCTGGCAAGAATTAATGGCGTCGTCCACACTTTTGGCCTTGTTTTCAGAATGAGCGTTCCTTTAGTGCAATGCACATTGAGTTTCCGATGGATACCTCCAACGTTCATTCAGACCTCCTGATAACCGTGCCATGAACTAAGTATGAACAAATTGCATGGAAATCAATGCCACTGAGCACGCACATCGGCTGCATTTAATCTGCGGAATTATTACGAGCTTTGACCGTAAAGTCTAGGGGAATAATGCAGGTAGTGGCAGCAATATCGGGATCGAAATAAGAGCAAATACGAGGAGCCCCAGAATGAAGCTTTGATAGTTCTTTTTTTTTAAAGCTTGGATTGCAACAATCAGCGCAACTATCCACATCATTAGTTGCACAATGATTGCTGTCAGTCCCAAAACGAGTTGTGGTATACCACCGAGCACGTGACTGAGCGGGGGCGAATACCCACCAGCCAACAGATTGGCCGCGATATGCAAAAGAAACGTTAATATTCCTGCAACTATAAAAGCTTTTTGATTTGTTTGAAATCGTCGTTCATAAAACCGTGTAGATGCTGGGCTGTTTATAGCTATCAAAACAATGACAAAAACTATCAGTATCGTAGGGAGCATATGTAAAACGAGTTAGGTTAACGGAACGCTTTAAATATAGCAGTTCACGTAAAGGCCGCAACGCGAGTTATCCACAGATATTCCGATTTTCTGTTGTCGGCTTGCCGGTCGCTGTCGGTTCCCCTTTACAAAGCGGCCCCGATTTCACTTCAGGCGCATTTCTCCGCGTTGGTATAAATCTCGGCGCGGCAAGACATCAAGAACCTGCCGAGCAATCCATGGCCGCCCATTCCGGCGTGTATATCCGTTCACGCTGATTGCCGTCGCTGTTGTCCCTTCCGCGGACATTTCAAATATCCTTCGGACAAGTTTTGATTCTTCCGTATCAGCCGTCCACTGTTTGCCGTGCCGTTTATACCCGTATGGCACATTGCCACCTGTCGCCTTCCCCTTGCGGACACGCGTTCCTGCGGGCCCTTTAAAAGACGTTCAATAATCTCCTTGCGGTGTCTTCGGCAATGGCTTCCTGACTTCATAGACGCCCTTCTCGAAACCTGCTTTACCGCCCTTATCCACAAAGCCTCCGCCACCGCTGTACACAGCAGCAACCAAACCCGCTTCCACCGCGGCTACCGCCACTCAAACCCCCACATTCCACTCAAATTCCTGACATTCAGATTTGACGTAACAAAAAAGTGGAGTGCCAGTTCACCTATAGAACGCTTCGCTTTATCGCCTCGATTTGGACCTACCCATCAGTGTAAAGCTTAGTGCTGCCAACCCAGCCCCGAGCAGCGATAGGGCTCTGGGTTCAGGTGTGACAATATTGCATCCACCGCCAGTTGTACCGATGCAACTCACCGGGCCGTTCGGGCCATCGGCAAAGACTTCGAACGGCGACCCTGACGTTGCGGTCGTATAAAAGAAGTTGCTGTCGGAACCATGGACCAGGGGGTTAGCGCTCGACGCACCGTTGTCGAAATATGCAAATGTCGACTCGGGACCTGTTCCATAATTGATCGAAGTTATATCTGCACCCCAGTTGGTCCGTGTTGTACTGTCGGACAGGGCATTGGAGTTACCAACATCGAACCCGGTAACCGCGTAATTGTGTGTATTGTTCACGAAATCGAAACAGCCGGTATCGCCAGCGGGGAGGTTCGGGCAATTGGCGCTGCCGGTATATTCAAACAGCTGGAAGTCCGGTAAGGTTACCGGCGTGGCGTTACCCGAGATGGTGTACCAAAAACCACCGAACAACCCGTGACCGTTGTTGTCGGCAAGGGTGCCTGACATCGTTCCGTCCGGAGCAATCATACCTTCGAAGTATGCGGAGCAACATCCACTATCGCTACTGTTAACGAAACTGATTTGTGATCCTTGGACAAGACCCCCTGAAATACTCCCTCCCGGTACTGTGGTCGCGGTAAATGTGCCAGTAAGGGAATTCATGGACGTAATATCCATCGGTAAACCGTAATTACCATTGTCCACTTCATATCCGAATAGATAGTTTCCTACAAGGTTCCACGTCACAACATCTGCGTAAGCAGGACTGCCAATCGTCAACATAATCGCCAAGGCGACTACGACTGTTCGCACAACATGTGATAGGTACTGATTCTCAGAATAGCCGGTTTGAGGGGGTTTGCGGGTTTTGTCTGGCATTAATTCCTCCTTGTGAGCTGTTTGACGGCAGTTGCTCTCAGCGTCAGCACTTTGCGACCGCCGAAAGTGAAATTGGATAAACTTAGCGGGAACTGGCGCGGAAATGTACCTGTGGATCGTCTTTTCGTCAACACATAATTTATGATGCGGACTGAAGGTGATAGGTCAGAGGCAACATGTGGAATCACTATGGCCGTGCAATACCAGCAATCCCACCGACCATTTCGTGACATCGACTACCTGGTGTCATGGGGAAGCTCGGTCACACTCTCCAAAACCAATCGCGGAATTTCACTCGGCACCGCTGACAGCGCCGCGGAGAATGAAGAAGTAAAATCCACAGCAGATCCTCCCAATCCATACTGGCCTTACCGATACCTCCGAATCCGCACCCCGGACACGTCATCGTTCAATGGTATGCGAAAAAATAACTCAGCGATCTGCGCGAGGTTCAGGATGAGCACGAATTGCGAAGAAAAGACCAAGTTGCTTGTCGCCTACCAGCCAAGCCAATGTCGTCTGAGAGGGCGAAACCAATGTCCTGATATTGCAAACCAGCGCGGACGTCATAAACCTTGTCAAAAGGTCCGGAACAGATTCGGGTATCGGGAATCTGACAACATCTTTATTAGTTCGTCAACCCTTATCCAATGTCTATCAAGAAGTGAAATCAGATTCTCAATTCTTGATTTTCCGATGAGAGCAATGTGGCTTTCTTCGGCCTGGGTAACTTCTGGCGGAAGTGGCTCGCATTGCAAAAAGACGATCGGAATGACATCAACTTCCTTCCCCAGGCGTGCCGAGAGTTCCACCGAACGCGCACTGATTGCGGTCAGTTTGTCGAGTGGTTTGTCTGTGGTGCATTCAACAAGTATGACGTGTCTATGTCCTTGGTTGTCTTGAACTATCGCGCAGCCGTCGGGACGTTGATCTAAGGAACCGCCCCCGCCGTACCAAACAGCCGGTACGCCGAAGAGCCCGAAAAGACGCATTACGCCAATCTCAAAAAGCTCTTGTCGGCTCTTTCCTCTGTTTTGCTCGCTTCCCGACAGAAACTCCTTGAGGTACTTGTGGCCGGGATCGAAATAACTGTTCAGTGCAAGACGTGCCGTCGCGGCATCGTCCCATCGGCCTACCTCATTGGAATCCACCATTTGGTTCGCGAAATAAAGAGATGCCTTTACGATCTCCGCTCCGTCAGGCCAATCGAACACATACTCAGCGCACGTCATTCCATCCTGCTCAGGGGACGTGTTTTCTGGAAGCTTTGCTCTTTGGGCGCGTCCGTTTGGCTTGAATGTGAGTTTCAAGTCGAGACCGTTCGCGAAGGCCTTGGCCGGAGCTCGGATACTGATTCGCCCTGGCGAAGCGCTTGCAAGGTCGAAGGGCAGGAGCGCTAATATCTCCGCATTCTTTGAATCTGAGGATGCCGTCCATCCAGGAATAAGCGTGCGGCCCAGGTCGTCAAGGTTTTCAAACTCCGTTTCTTGACCGATGCGCCAGTTAATCCGTTGTGCGACATCTGCCGGGAGGATCTCATACATCCGGTCTAACGTGGCGGAGGTTCGAATGAAGGTCCGATCAATCTTGTAGTACTGCTTGGATTGGAGACGTTCGGACCGGAACGGAGCATCCCAATGGAGCGGGGCAACCGAAGCAACGGGCCCTTCAGGCGTCTTTGAAAGAAAAATCGGTTCCGGAATTACGGCCGTGGGTTGCAGGATGATGGGAACGTGTCCGTCTACGACTAGACTCCGCACGATATTTCCCATCTCCGAAAATGGCAGCTCAATATCGAATGCTAGGAATTCTTCGATCTCTCTTATCACGTGTACCACCCCTCGCGGGTTGCCTTCACCGAGGGTGACGCGGAGACCAATGGAAACCCAACGTTCGTTTCGCCGGGCTGCCAACGCCGCAACCCGCACTGATCGCCAGAGGTTTCGGAACGGCTTGATAGCATCTCCGAATTTATTCAGTGCCTCTTCACTCATACGAGAGACATTCTAATCTCAATGCGATGCTGTTGCCGATCGCATCACCCGCGCGTTTGATTTGCGAACATTTTTGTTATGGAAGGATCGATCCTTATCGCTGAACGTGATCCTTACGCCAGTCCTGAATAGCTCGAACAAGGGCAAGCATAAGGTGTCGCGTCTTTTCGTCCGCGCTCTCGATGGTGGCCAATAGCTCGTCTGCACTCGGGTCCGGTTTTTCTCCGACACGAAGAAATAGCTTATACACCGGTGTCTTGAGGGCCCGTGCCACTCTCTCGATGTTCTCAATGCCCGGATTCATCTCACCGCGCTCGACAGCGCCGATGTAATTCGGATGCAGGCCGGCACGTTCCGCCAATATTTCCCTCGAAAGCTTCTGGGCCTCGCGGGTGGCCCGAATGGTCGCTCCGACAGTCTTGACGACATTTCGCACATACCACGTATACGCAACAGGAAGACCGCACAACACATCGGATTCGCGGTTATATCGCTTGCCGTAACCGCGTATTAATGGTATTTACTGGTTTGCCTAACACCCATTCAGTGTCTTGAGTACTTGCACGGATGGCAGCCAAGACAAATCCAAGGGACCGAATATGAGCAACAAAGATTACAACCGCGGCCGTCGCGACGGCCGGGAATACACGTATAACCCACCGGTAAAAGAACGCATCTTCACGAGCTATCCGAAGGGCGATAAAGACCGGCTCGACGAGTACAAACAGGGATACCGTCACGGCCGGAATGACCGCGATAGAAAGAGAAAGTAGGCAGGAATATGAAAACGAAATACCTCGCCTGTGTACTCTTTCTCCTGGTGCACTGTCCGTCTCAGCTGTTCGGACAGGGCTTTACCGTCGTCTTTCCGCAATTTGCTGACGGAACATTCTCGGACGGCAGCTTCTACCGCTCGACCGTTATCGTTCAGAGCAGCGACTCGATCTTTACGCAACACTGCGCGATATGGACGTACGGTGTGCCGACGCCGAAATTCACGAATGCAACCGGACAGGTCTTCACGCTCAGCACGACGAATGAACTGCCGTTTACGCTCAATAGTCTCCGCTCGCAGGTATTCAAATCTGCGGGTACCAATCCAATCAGCACCGGCTTTATCGGCGTTGGCTGCGATGGCGTGGACTGGACGTCCTACCTTCTCTTTAGCTTCTACAGTCCGACGGGTGTGAAGTACTCGGAAGCGGCGGTATTTCCTTCGGTCCTCGACTCGAATGCGCCTGCAGCCCAACTGGTCGTTGATCAGCGAGAAGGTGCGCAACTTGGCATGGCGATCGCAAATCCCGACACGAGGGCTGGCGTTTTCATTCTGACGATTCGTGATAGTGCCGGAAATTTTGTCAATAAGGCGTCGGTCACCCTGCCGGCATTTGGGCAGACAGCGACATTTCTCAACCAGTTGGTGACGTTACCGGCAAATTTCGTCGGCACCGTCTCTATTCTGCCGCTCCATCAGTACGCGGGACCGACACCCTATGTTATCGGCCTGCGGTTCACCGGTACGGCTTCCACAACAGTTCCGGTAACGCTCTGTTATAGCGGCGACTTTTGCGCAAATTGAAAGGAAACCCGATGAGAATTGGATACGTACTCATTGCGTGCCTGCTGGTGCTGTTCTCCATCTCCGCCCTTCCGCAAAACAGAAAGGATAAGAAGGAGGCCCAGCTTGCCGAATCGGCCAAACCGAAAAATGTGGCCGGCGGCGTGAAATTCCAGGTGCAGAAATCGTATGCGGAATCGTACGACGTCCTGCTCAACTGGGTTAAGCGCGCCGATTACACGATCGAATCTGCTGACAAAGAGAATGGCCTCATCAGTACGGCCATGACAATTACCGGCGGATATAGCCAGACCGGAACGCGGCTCATGTTGACGCTCATCAAAGATACCGACACAGCCACGACGGTGAGAGTCGTCGTCACCGATCAAAAACGGAAGAAACTGTTAACGACGGAGCCGTGGAGCGATCCGAAAGTAAATCAGCCAGAAACACAGAGGGTCGCGGATAACCTGAAATCCACGTTCTAGGCAACCTGCAGTCGGGTAAATCTTCAGGATCTACCCGACTGCGTCGCTGCACGATAATGCGGGACTGTGGATGGAACATTCAACGGCTTGCCACTGCGAAATATCTCATCGATTTCAACACAGAAGGAGACATCGGGAGTTACCCGCCCACTCGTTTCGAGTTTTGACTACAACCCAACCAAAGCTCGAAGAACTCCTCCGGCTGCATGCACCGGCGCTTCTCATTCTGTCGAATAAAGAAATTGAAGGCACGATTGTCCATTACGTGGCCGACGTGCATCATGGATACGAGATCACGATTGAATCGAAGTGAAGTGATGTATGCCGAGCCGCACCCTCTCTGTTCAAGCGCTTCGAAAGGAACTCGCTTGGGTTCGGCGACCACCTATAATAGTGGCCTGCCTGCCGGGAACATAGCTGGTGCGTTCAAACATCGGATTACATATGTGGATCTTAAATTTATTTTCGATGTCGTGGACAGCAGTGCGCCATTCTTCTGGATCTCTTTTACAGCGACCCTTACATGTGCGCCTGGCGGCTTGTGCTATGTAAGCGACGGGTTGCTGGTGTTTTAGCGTTTACATGGCGTTCACAAAAAAATATCTTGCGCGATAGCTTACATGTAATGTACAGTCCGCCGCGAATAACAATAATGGATCTGCTATCACTCCGTGGCGAAGATTGAAAAAGACTTTCAAATAGCCACTTTTTAGCCTGATTAGGAATGGCTCGTTAGGTAGCGAATAGCTCTGCGGAGAGCTGGGCGAGAAGTGTTGTCTTGTATTGCCCTAACCACTTCCTTGCCGTGTGCTCTTTTAAGAACTGAGGAGGATTCCTATGTCTCGGCGCTTGTGTTGGGTTGTGCTCTTCATGTCTGTCGCCGCATCGATTTCGGCGCAAACGATCTACTGGAAGAAAGATCACATCTATAACGGCCCTGGCGGCAAAGAGATAGCCGTGGTGATGCCACAACCGACGGATCAAACGGCTCCTACCGCACCGACGAATCTCGCGCTGTCAACCACATGTAATTCATTACTGGCGAGTGTGACGCCAACGACAGTGCAGTTGAGTTGGACCGGATCGACCGACAACGTTGGCGTTGCTGGCTATAAAGTCTATCGGCAGCAGGGTAGCGGTGCGAGCCTGCCTGTGGGTACCGTCACAGGCACCTGCTTTGTCGATCAGCCGCTGACGCCCTCTGCGAGCTACACCTGGACGATCGTCGCATATGACAATGCGGAAAACCACTCCGCGCCTAGCACTAGCGTCAGCACTACAACCTTAGCGGCTCCGGCCGACACGACAGCACCAAGCACGCCGACAGCTTTTCAAGCACAGTCTTTAACGTGGTCCAGCGTGCAATTGAGTTGGAACCCTTCGGTGGATACCGGCGGCTCAGGATTAGCCAACTATCGCGTATATCGAAATGGGACGCTCATCGGTAGCCCTACTGCAACCTTACTGACCGATACCGGATTGTCAGCGGCAACAACCTACAACTACGCAGTGTCGGCGGTCGACGTCGCCGGAAACGTCTCCGGTTCCGCAATGATTTCATTCACGACGCCGCGTGTGTTGGTGTTCAGTGACAACTTCAACCGGTCAGATGCGTCCGGAACGCTGAACAATTCGAACTGGTCTGGAAACGGCGGTCCCTATTGGGGGATTTCCGGTGGAAGAGCCGATCTTCCAACATCCTACGCCATCACTCACGGGGCTGGCTGGGCCTTCGCCGTTGCAGCCGTATCGCAGACTCACGTGAGCGCAACGGCGCTCCTCTATGCGCCTAGTTATTACAACTATGTGGGATTGACTTTCTGGATGTCGGGCTATGCCGGCTACCGGGTATATCTAAATCCCCCCTCTCAGATTCGTCTGAGTTACTTCGATAGTTCCAACACTGAGTCCTATATCGCCGCTGCCGCCCTAACCGGATCTGGACCGTGGGTAGTCAACGTCCAAGCCAATGACTCCAGCCGCTTAATCACGGTAAGCGTTAATGGGGTTCAACAGATCAGTTTCACCGAAACGAACATGGCACGTGGGAACAGTGGATACGTGGGAATTGCCGCATATATGTCCACGAGCCCTGGAACCGATGACATGGTCGATAACTTCACTCTGGAGCAATAGAGTATGCGATCACTGATACTGACCTTGACGCTGTTGTCATTCTCTGATTCGCTGTTCGCGCAAACCGTAAACACTTCGACTTCGCTCTCTGGAGTCATCGCGGCGCATGGCGGAGCCGCTGCCGCCGCTGTTGGGACGATTCAGATCTTGGCGCACCATACGGTCAGGGGCGCGACGGAGTCGGTCAAGATATCGGCAAATGTAACGGACGGCGAATTCCGGGTTGATTACGGCCAGCCCGTCACACGGTCCGAAGTTGTTCCAGGTGTGAAATCTGGAGTCGCACCCTATGAGCTCTCCAACGGCAATCGCCGTAACAAGCAGGGGTTCGTCGGTCTGTTTGCTCAGTTGGATATGCTTTCTGTTTTGGGCATTCAACCGTTTACGGGCGTCGAAGCACAGGTCGCAAATGTCGGTAGTGCGACCCTGAACGGGCGACCGGTCACTCGGCTGCAGGTGGTAAGCGGCCGAAAGCAAACGTATTACTCTCGCGTTCTTCCAGATCAAGCGGAAATCCAGATCGACGCAGCAACCGGGCTCGTCGTCGGCATTTCCCGCGTATTGTCGGCCGAACAGAATCTCGACCACACGTTTCAGCGCACATACGTCTTTTCGGACTTCCGCACCGTGAACGGGCTGGTCTTCCCATTCCAGATTGAGCGCCACGCGGATGGAGCGCTACAGGACACGCTCATCGTCGATACCGTGCAACTGAACCCTGTTTTTACAACCGATTTGTTTCGCAATTAGGAGTCTCCATGCGCTCTTCTGCGTCGACCTTAGGTCTAATTCTATTTTTGATGATCTGCCTCATGATGGCGGCGGCACCGTTGTCCTTTGGACAAGCTCAGTACGACACCGCGCCTCAAGCGCAAACGGGCGAACAGGTCTACGGCTCCTATTTCAAAAGCGAACTGGACAGCATCGGCATTTTCAATGGGAACCTCAGTATGTCGATTTCTCTTTTTAGCCTGCCGGGGCGGGAAATCCCCATGAAGGTCGGCTTTACATACAACTCTCAAAAATGGGAAGCCCAGAGCTGTGACGATGGGGCTGGCCCTTACGATTGTGGTTACTATACTGGAGGATGGCAGCTGGACCTATCCCCCTACGGCCAAATGCCAACGCTTTATAACGGAAGCATCTATTGGATCGACGGTTCAGGAACGAAGAGGCGGTACTATTCTAACGGCACCATCTCCGATAATCAGAGCATTCCGAGCGCGGATTCCGATGGCACTGTGTTTTTCACAGGCACCTATTGGAGTACGGGCGATGGGAGCAGCGCATACATTTCGTTTCCTGATGGTAGTCGGCGCTATATGTCTGTGTTGCCGGCTTTCGCGACAGCAAATGGAAACACCATCTCCCCGCAAGTGAATGGTTGCAGTCAGATGTTTACCTGCGGTCTGCCGACTGAAGACACGCTGGGTCGGACAATTCAGACATCGAACGGCTCCAATTCGGTCCTCTACAAGATCACCGACTCGACCGGAACATTGCAAACCTATACTGTTGGGTATACTTTCCAAAACGATTGCGATCCGTTCTATGAGTACGTGTGGTGGTGGCCCACTTGGCAGGGTTGTTGGCACTATGTGTCGCACCAGAAGATTTCCTCGATCACACTGCCGAACGGTAAATCGTATCTGTTCGAATACGACAGTTCACACAACAATGGCCTAGGCTTCATGACCAAAGTCACGCTGCCGTCAGGTGCCTATATGCGGTACATCTATGCAGCGCCGCCGAGTGGCACGTGGCCCGCCTATTATGACGAAGTCGTGCAGCGTTTCGTCAGTCTTGACGGCACCCTGAACGGTGAAAAGACGTGGTCGTACAGTGGGTATGCAGGTGCTGGTGGCGGCCCAACAGCTCGAACAGTTACAGTCACGAGTCCCGTAGGCGACAAGGTCGTTCATCAACTGAACGCGCAAGGTCTGGAAACGCAAACCCAGTGGCAAACCTCGACGGGAACGACACTGAAGACGGTAACTTCTTCGTGGACCCAAGCTTCGGTTTTGTCCAACGGGCAGCCGCAAAATCCGCAGGTCAACACAATTACGACGATTCTCGACGGAGGCGAGGCATCGCAGCAGACTCTGACGTACGACGCGAATATGAATGTCACGCAAGAGAAAGTGACCGACTGGCAATGGGCTGCGACAGGTCCTGCAACCATCGCGGAAAAGGATGTCACCTATACGACAATTGCTGTTCCAAATGTAACGAATGTCACTCGGAAGTCCTCGGAAATCTTAACGGCTATCGATCCGGCGACGGGAAATTTCGTGCAGCAAGGCCGGACGGATTACGCCTATGACGAGTACTCTTTTATGTATACGCGTTCTGGTGTACCAAGCAGTACTCCTCCTTCAAGCTCATCAAATCTGGGCAATCTCACCACCACTAAACGGTACAAAGACGCATCGAACTTCGTATCGGAGCACAGGCACTACGACAATCTCGGTAACGTTGTCCAAAAAACCGATGCGCTCAACAATACGGTCAATATCGATTTCACCGACAATTTCTGTACCCTCAACGGGGCCGGCATGTGCACAAACACCAGTGGTCACTCTACATACGCTTTTCCGACCCAGATCGCAAATCCTCTAGGGCAATCGGCCTCGACCAAGTTCGACTACAACACAGGCTTGCCAGCGGTCGCTATCGATGCGCGTTTGAACTCGACCCAAACGAAATACGATCTGATGAACCGTGTCACTTCGGTCACTGAACCCAATAGCAAAGTCACCAGTTACAGCTATGACGATACGAACCGAATCACAACGAAAACGGTGACAGTCGATTCCAGCCCGAATCCCGGTGTGGTTCAGACTTACTTCGATCAATTCTATCGAGTCACAGAAACGCGTACCAACGACCCGGAAGGTCAAATCGCAGTTGATACCGTCTACGATGATAAGGGGCGGAAGACCCAGGTCAGTAACCCGTACCGCTTTGGCAGCGAGACACCGACGTGGACAACAACGATGTACGACGAACTCGATCGCCCTAAACAAATCCAAGCGCCTGACAGCTCAAGTAAAGGATACGTATACACAAATGCTCAGACGACCGTGACTGATGAAGCTGGTAATCAAAGGCGATACACCCACAACGCATTCGGTAAGTTGACCATGGTCGAGGAGCCAAACCCATTGCTCGCTACGCCCCTAATAACGACATACTCATACTACGTGTCTGGGGAGCTTTACCAGTCCGCCCAGTCTGGCCAAACTCGGACGTTTGTTAGTAATTGGCTGGGTCAGATCACGAGCCAAACATTCCCAGAGTCGGGAACGACAACCTTTGTCTATGATGCTGACGGTAATATGAGTTCAAAGACCGATGCGCGACCGATGTCCGTGATTTACTGTTATGATTCCCTCAGGCGATTGACAGCTAAAATGTACTCGGGTTCGTGTGGCAGCCCTGGTGCGGGACTGGTGACAATCGGGTATGACGCCGGTATTTATGCCGGCTTGAAGACATCGATGACCGATAGTATCGGCACTCTGAATTACGACTACGACTCCATGAGTCGTCTTACCCTGGAAACTCGCACGATCACCGGCGTTAGCGGGACATTTACGACAGGCTATGGCTACAATCTTAAGGGCGACATCACCTCGATGACGTACCCGAGTGGTCGCGTTGTTAATTTCACTTACGCCACGGGCAACGGATGTTGCAACTCGCGTTTGGCATCGGTCGTGGATCAGACAAGCAGCACGACGGTCAATAGCACGATGAATTACGATGCCGGCGGCGACCCGCTGAACAGCACGCTTGGTAATGGTATCGTGCTAAGCTATGTATACAATAATCGTCGGCAGGAAATGTCCATCCGTGCTGCGCTGAGCGGAATGTCCTTGATGGATTTCAGCTACAACTACGGTTCGAGCAGTACGGACACCGGGAGGGTGCTCTCGCGCACCGATGCTATTCAGCCTGAACACACCGCCAGCTATTCCTACGATTCGGTCTACCGTTTAGCGGCCGTTGCATCTGGTGATTCGACAACGAGTTGGGGCATCGCTTGGACCTTCGATGTGTGGGGCAACCGGGTGGCACAGACACCACTGGGGATTGTCGCTTCCAACATCGGTAGCCAGACCATGGGCTACACCAACAATCGGAATAATTCCAATACTTACGATTCGGCGGGCAATCAGACCAATGACGGGCTGCACAATTACACGTTTAATGCCGAGAATCAGATTGTTTCGATGGATGCGGGCGCAGCGACTTATGCGTATGATGGAGACGGCAATCGCATGAAGAAAGTGACATCTTCGGAGACGACCTACACGTTTTACGGACGAGGTGGGATCATATCCGAATTCACAACCTCCAACACAATTGCCACCAAAACGCAGGCGTCCACAACGGGAACGGATGTGTATTTTTATCACACCGCAGACAGGCTCGAATCGGCAGTGTTGGTGACGACCGCAAATGGGACGATAATCGAAAACAATCGCACTCTACCGTTTGGTGAAGCATGGTCGTCAACGGACAATGGGCAGCCTTCGACCAACGATAAGAAGTTCACAACTTACACGAGAGACGAAGAATCTGGACTCGACTATGCCGGCAACCGTTACATGGCAAATAACTACGGGCGCTTCCAGAGCCCCGACCAGGGTAAACCGCACTTTTACATGCCTTCGTCCTTAAACCGATACATATATACCGCTGACGATCCAATTAATTTTAGGGATCGGACCGGGAAAGACATTTGTGACGATTCGTGGGACTTCGACCTATGCGATGATGACGGCGGGAACGGAGATGACCCCTATGCCACCGCGACTCTAGGGTTCACTGGCGCCCCGGACCCAGGAGATCCCTGCTTTCGTAACCTTTTTAATTCCAGCTACTTGTTTATCTGCGTGGCCGGGGAAACTGGTTCGTTCGCAATTGCAGCACTACTAATTGATAATAGTGTAGGGCCTTGTCCGCTAGAGAGGCCTGCAGGACATTTTACAGTTAATCCGAACAGTGCGACACCGATACATGCGATCTTCGCCCCCTTGATGGCGGCAGTCTTGTCGCAGGTATTCGAATATTTGAATAACGAAGGAATTGTCCCGATGATAACCGCCGGATATAGAGACCCAGTCCTTAACGCGCGGGAAGGTGGCTCAAATAATCCGTTGCACCCATCGTGGCACCTTGCCGGCATGGCGA
This sequence comes from Terriglobia bacterium, assembly GCA_036496425.1. NCBI lineage: Bacteria > Pseudomonadati > Acidobacteriota > Terriglobia > Terriglobia bacterium. The sequence continues at coordinate 24,470 of DASXLG010000136.1, forward strand.
TTGATGTCAATCAAAAGGATCCTAACTTTGCGGAGATCAAGAGAGTGATGCAACTAGCGGGATTGGTCTGGGGAGGGGCCTATTCGAAGATAGAGGATCATCACTTCCAGCTACCCAATTGGGGTACGGGGCCGTCTCAATACCAGATTCAGGCTTGCGCAGACCAGAACTCCAACGCTGCAGATGACAGGGGCAAAACATTTTGAGACAGTGTGCGTGTGACCACGGCCTGAAAGAGCTTTTATGAACGTGATCTTCTCAATGTTGTTCTTAACCGTCATGCTTCAGGCGCGCGCCCCGGTGTTCGAAATCGATCTTTGGCCAGGTGAAGGCGTCCCGAGATTTGAAGCCGTATCGAAGGAATTGATGCTGCACGAACTTCCATTAACTTCCTCCAGAATAGTAAGCACCGTGGCGGTGCTACCCGGTCAAAATGTGGACTTCGACGATACGTTGTATCGTACAGTTGAGGCCGGGCGCATTGAGGTTCTGCAACCTTCGGAAATAGATGGTCGCGTAATCGGGAAGGTAAATCGATTGACGAGAAGCGACTACAATTCGAACAAGTTCAAGACCTTTAAGCGCGAACTTCAGCCCAAGATGATCATCGAATACATACAGGATCGCGCCGAAGGGACTTGTTTTCTTGGCATAGATGGTGAAGTACTGGACACGTTATGTCCAACGGATCATGACCCGAAGCTCCACGTCCTAACTGAACCGAAAACGGAGTGGTGGATTCACGTTGTGTTGGGGGTCTCGGCCGGCTGGATACAGGTCAGTGATTCAACTGTGAGAGACGTTAGGTGAGAAGCCGTGAAGAAATTAGCTTCATATCCGCGTCTTCAGGTTCCAGTTGTAGCGACGTCCAGCCGATTTCGCAACAGCGGGCAATACCGGGCAATGCTGCATGGCAACGGTGGCATTGAAGGCATTGACGGGAACGTACAATCTGCAAGTTGCGGATGACAAAAAAGCAGCGACAGGTCGAATCCCCCCCTCTCCGCTTCCCATTGGAGAATTGAAAATTGATTAGTGACCAGTGACCATTGTTCCCGGAAAGTCGGCAAATCGGCCGATTTTGACAACGACAACTCTCAGTACTCATTAATAAATTTTCAATTCTCAACCGGCCCGTCCTTTGCCTTTGGTCTCATCGGGTTTGCCGAGCTGTTTCTTCTCGCCGTCTTAACCGACGCGACGAGAATCCTGCACAACTCCGTATTCTCCGCGACTAATCGCCTCACAAAATCCGAATTAACCGCGACACTTGCTTGAAGGATTTTCAGCCAGATCGCCGTTTCGTTCAGCTCTTTGATGCAAATTTTGAGTTTGTGAATAAAATCCGCCCGGCTTTCTGCCGCCCGAGCTTCCCCATAATTGGTCGCGGCCGCCGTCCCTGACCGCAGAATCTGATTTCCTATATGCTTAGCCTTTGCGTTTTGCGGCAACTGCCCAGTGAGTCTCACGATATCCACCGCGAACCGAACAAGACGATCTTTCAACGTGTTGGCTGTGAGGTTCGACGCCATGAGCTGCGGAGAGCACTTGTGGTGCCAGCCGAAACGGTCGGATGCTCTTTCGTGGACAAAATGATGATTCAGTACTGGTTTATCTGGCTTGTTGAGGTTTGCGCACACGGAACTGAGCGGATCCAACCTCGAAGCGATTTCGGTAAGCTCCTCATTGGAAGCCGGGACCGTCTCTGGCCCAGGTCGAAGCCTGCAAACAGGACAACGCCAACGCCCCAGATGACCGAGGCAAAAGACTCTAAGAAACCGCTCATCAGAGGTTTCTGGAATCCGGCAACGGATGCGGCGCATGGGCGTCACGAATCTGCAATTGTTCGAACTATAAGACGCATCGGTCGGCCGAGCAGCATTTTGGAGGGCCGATGGGATGCACGGCCGCCATGAAGGTCAGATGGTTTCACAGATAAGGCAGATCGGGCAAAAGATTGCGACTTCCGGGCGCCGATAAACCGCATGGCCGAAACGAATCCGAGATGGTTGAAACGATGGAGCACATCGTTTCAACCATCCAGGTTTCGGCGGCCCGATCAGGCAAATCATCCGGCCGAAACCCGGATTGTTCGAAGGATGAAGCCGATGGTTCGGCGGAACAGGATTTCGGCGCCCGGGGACGGCATATCGGGGCGCCGAAACTTTGATCGTGGAACGATGGGGCGGATCGTTCGGCCGGACCGGATTTCGTGGCGGACATGGGACGCATCGGCGCGCCGAAACCGGGATTGGGCGAACAGTGAGCCGCATAGTTTGAACAAACCAGATTTTGGGACCCGGATCGAGCGCATCGCGGCTACGAAACCCGGATGATTCGAACGATGGGACGCATCCTTCGGCCGAACCGGATTTCGTTGTTTCGATATGCGCAGCATGGCGTCGAAACCGGAATCGGGGCGCCGATCCGTCTGATCGACGCCCCGATATGTCGCTTTCCGTGTTTTGTCTATACTCGAGTAGACACTTGTCTACGGCTTGTAGACAAAATCCAACTCCTCCCTCGTCGTCCGTTTCCTAACCTGTTGAAATATTGTGTTCGGTTCTGTTCGGATCTTTTGGCAGCGAAACTGCCACTATATGTGCGGCTCGCGAATGCGGGCTAAATTCAACATTCAAAGGAGAACGTATGACAGAGAAAATGAAGAAGATCAAACCTGCCGAGGACTATGGCTCCATGAAAGACGCGGATGTCCAGACGCTCGGCGAAACGGTGGCGGCGAATTTGACGAACAACTCGAGTTTGCCCGCTCCGACCGTCGATCCGAAAGTGCTCAAGGCTGACGCCGATAACTTCGGCGCGGCTATTGTTGCGGCCCAGGACGGCGGGAAGAAGGCCGTTGCTCAGAAGAATAAGGCCCGAAAGGTCGTCGTGAAAGACCTGCGGCTGATCGGGCGCTATGTCGAGGAGATCGCTGATGGCGACATGGCGATCTTTTCGTCCAGCGGCCTGACTCCGACTTCGGGCGTCCGAACGCTCCAAGTCGTCTTGTCCTCGAATTTCCGCAGTGTCGATCACGGCAAGCTTAGCGGACAAATCGTAATTCGGCTGAAAGCCATTTCAGGCGCGCTGAGTTATGAACTCCGTTTCGCCCCGGAGACAAACGGAGCGCCGGGGACATGGACTAGCCAGATCGTGACGGGCGTGAAAACGCCGGTGACGTTATCCAGTCTGACGCCAGGCACGGTTTACGCGTTTCAGGCGCGTGCCATGGACAAGGCCGGATATTCCGACTGGAGCAACTCCGTCACAATGATGTGCACGTAGTTTGACCATCGAGCCGGAAGCCCTCCCTCGGGCTTTCGGCATTTTTTTGCGCCCGGCGGCTTCGACCGTTATGTCGTCGTTCAAAATCCGGCCTCATGCATTCACGAAGGCGTAGCCGTGTTCCTGGGCGCGGTTGACTGCGACGATGCCGGCCGGAACGAGGTGCGAGTTCGGCACCAGATTCCGGGATAACTCATTGAAGACGGCGTCTTCATCCGTTCCGGCATCCTGGGCCATAGAACCGGCCATTTCACGGGTGGCCATCTGGCAGACAGCGAGATGAAGTCCGCGGCCGACTAATCCGTCCAGAGAGCCGCCGGTTCCCATGTAGACGTTCCGGACGGGAGCCTGTTTCGTTTTTGGATCCATGAAGTTAGACAGGCGGAAGAGCGTTGCGCTGTATTTGGACCACATTGCGTCGTTAAACGAGAACGGCGTGGCGTGGTGACGGGCAATGATGACTACGGCGAGATCGGAATCCTGAAGGCCGTAACCATCCCGGTTCGCAAGGTAATAATTACCCGCATACATCAGGGCCGAACCGAACGCGTCCGGAGTGGTGCTGTCGAACATCATCCGATGCTTGCCGGGTACCTTGTCCAACCACTCGTCTTTTGCTTCGTGGGCCGGTTCCCAGCCGGCTGCCGCCAAAGGCTGCGCCTCTAAGGTGCTTCCGTGGCCCGCCAATGCGACTGCGCCGCCGATCCCGGCGATGAATGACCGGCGCCGAAGGACGGATTCAATCCATTTCATATAGATGTGCTCCTTTCCGCGACGTTGATGAGTGGCAAAACTGCCAAGATCAGTATGACGGATGAGCGTCCGGAGGGGCAGCATTCCGACTCGCCAGGTTGCGCCGCCCCATTTTCCCCAAAACTCCGTGCGCATAGCCCGTCAGAATAGTACACTGACTGAGTAGTCAGTTTGGAGGACTATGGGTACTATCACCAAAACCAAGAAAGACGTGGTCACCGAATTCCGGACGGCCGGAATCCTCGAAGCCGCGCGCAGCGTGTTCGCGATGAAGGGATTCAGCGAGGCGACGGTTGATGACATCGCCAATGCCGCGGGCGTCGCCAAGGGCACCGTCTACCTTTATTACCGTTCCAAGCGGGACATCTACTTCGCCGCGTTGAAGTTCGGCGTCGGGCAGATGTATGCAGCCCTCGACGAGCAGCTGAAGGCGGAATCCACTCCACAGGGCAAGCTGCGGGCGCTGATCGCCGTCAAGCTGGGCTACTTCGACGAGAACCGCGATTTCTTCAAGATCTATTACTCCGAACTGGGCAACCTCTGCATCCATCCCGGGGCGATCGATCCTGAATTCACGACGCTTTATCTCGATCAGGCGAAGGTCATCGAATCCATCCTGAAGGAAGGGACGCGCCGGAAGGTTCTTCGCGGTCTGCGCGCGGAGCAGGCGGCCTTCGCCATTTCCGACGTGATCCGCGGTGTGGTGACGCAGCGTGTCATGGGCTGGTCGAAATCCAAACTCAGCCAGGATGTCGACTTCATTTTTGATCTGATCTGGAAAGGAATTGCCGCTTAATGAGAGTTTTCGTCCGATCTGCAGTTCTGCTGTGCACTCTCTTGCTTTCTCCATTCGCGCAGGCCCAGGTTAACAAGGAGACACGCGACACCTCGGTCCCCCAGAACGTGCGCGGCAGCGTGACTCAGGGCAATCCCACTCCGGAAACGATTCCGCTCTCGATCTCGGACGCCATCGACCGGGCGCTGAAATTCAACCTCGGCGCGCTGATTGCTCAACAGGAAACGCGGGAAGCGACAGCTGACCGGCTGCGTGCTCTCTCGGACTTGCTGCCGAAAATCAGTGTGACGGCCGGCGACACCGTAGAACAGATCGACTTGGCGGCTTTCGGCTTCACCGGCTTTCCCGGTATCAACACGATTGTCGGGCCATTTAACGTATTCGATGCGCGCGCGCATTACTCGCAGCCGGCGCTCGATCTGCGTTTGAAGCACGACCTGCATTCGCAGTCCGAAAAAGTCACGGCCGCCGGCCTTGCCCAGCAGGATGTGCGGGAGTTGGTCGTCCTGGTCGCCACCGATTTGTATCTGGAGGCCGTAGGCAGCGCCAGCCGTGTCGAGGCGGTACAGGCGCAATTAAAGACTGCGCAGGCCGTCTATGACAGAGCCGTGAACCTGAAGGACAGCGGCGTGATTCCCGCCATCGATCTGCTCCGGGCCCAGGTCCAGCTGCGCGAGCAGCAACAGCGTCTGCTGGCCGCACAGAACGATCTGGCGAAGGAAAAACTCAACCTGGCCCGCGCGATCGGTTTACCGCAGGGGCAATCCTTTACGCAGAGCGACACCTTTTTAACGACGACAGCCGCGATTCCTCCACTGGATCAGGCCCTGAGTTCGGCACTGGATTCGAGGCCGGACTACCGGCGTGCCGCCGCGCTCGTCCGTGCTGCCGACGAAACGCTCAAATCCGCGAACGCACGGAAGCTTCCGTCGGTGGGCTTCTATGCGGATTACGGAGACATCGGCGAGCGTCCTACGGCATCCCACGGCACAATGACCGTTCAAGGAACGCTTTTCGTGCCGATCTATACCGGAGGCCGCACTCAGGCCGAGATCCTGGACTCGCGGGCGAAGCTCGACGAACGGAAGGCCGAAGAAGGGAACCTTCGGGGACGCATCGAATACGAATTGCGCACTGCGGACCTCGATATCCGGACCGCCGCCGCCCAGGTTCAAGTGGCCGGGCAGGCCCGCGACCTCGCGCAGCAGCAACTTGCGCAGGCGCAGGATCGTTTCTCTGCGGGCGTCGCCAACGGGCTCGAGGTGACACAGGCGCAGGAATCCGTCGCCACCGCCGACGAGAACTACATATCGAGTCTTTTTAACCTGAATGTGGCCGAAGCTTCGCTCGCTCGCGCGATGGGAACGGCCGAAAAGTCCATCAAATCGTTTTTTGGAGGCAAGTAATGGCGAAGCTTTTGCGCGCCAAGTGGCTGCTCATCCCTGTTCTTTTTGTGTTGGTTGCCGGAGGCTATGCGGCCTGGAAGTACTTCTCTCAATGGGAAACCACCGACGACGCGCAGGTGGATGGGGATATCTATCCGGTGAACGCGCGGGTTGGCGGCACCGTTCTTTCCGTCGGCGTGGTGGACAACCAGCCGGTCGAAGCCGGGGCCGTACTGGCACAAATCGATCCGCGTGATTACGAAATTGCCGTCGAGCGGGCCGAAGCGGAACTGGCACAGTTGCAGGCCGCGGCTGCCGGCGCGAGGGCCGATATTCCGGTCGCCACCAGCAACGCCGGTACGCAGATCACTTCATCCGAAGCGATAACCGAGCGCGCGAAAGGCGGAGTCGAGGTTGCGGGCAAAGACCTGGCCGCCGCCCGCGCCGGGTTGGGTTCCGCTCAGGCGCGTGTACGCGAAGCTCAGGCGAACGCCACGAAAGCGGCGAAGGATCTGGAGCGCATGAAACAGCTGGTCGCCAAGGACGAGATCTCGCAGCAACAGTATGACGCCGCAGTCACCGCCGCCGAAGCGGCGAACGCTGCGGTCGACTCCGCTCAGGCCGGAGTAAATCAGGTTCAGCAGGAAGTCGCCGCTGCGCAGGCGAAAACGTCCCAGGCCCAGGCGGACCTTGCCAAGGCGCAGGCGGAGGCGCGAGGCGCCAAGACGGCTCCCCAGCAGATCGTCATCACACGCGCTCAGGCGGAATCGGCCGATGCTCGCGTCAAGTTGGCCAAAACGGCGCTCGACCAGGCGCGCCTGAATCTCCAGTACGCCACCATCAAGGCGCCGGTCTCGGGAATCGTGAGCAAGAAGAGCGTCGAGCCGGGGCAGGTGGTTCAATCGGGTCAGCCGCTCATGGCCGTCATTCCACGAAATGACATCTGGGTGACGGCCAACTTCAAAGAAACCCAGTTGGCGAACATGCATCCCGGCCAATCCGTTACCGTTTCGGTCGATGCCCTCGGCGGTCAGAATTTCAAAGGCCGGCTCGATAGCATCGCCTCGGCGACCGGCGCGCGCTTCAGCCTGTTGCCGCCCGAGAATGCCACGGGCAACTATGTCAAGGTCGTCCAGCGGATTCCTGTAAAAATCGTTTTCGATCAGGACGAACAGATCGAAAGGCTGCGGCCGGGACTTTCCGTAACTGTGGACGTCCGGGTGAAGTAATGTCCGAGCAAGTCCCATCGGTCCCATATGTCAATCCGTGGATGATCGCGGTTGCCGTCATGTTCGGCACATTCATGGAAGTGCTGGACACCACGGTTGTGAACGTTTCGCTGCCGCACATCGCGGGCAGTCTTTCCGTCACGCCCGAAGAAGCCACGTGGGCGCTGACTTCGTACCTCGTTGCCAATGCCATCGTTCTTCCGATTACCGGCTGGCTGGCGAATTACTTTGGACGGAAGCGGCTCTTGATGGCGGCTGTCGTCGGGTTCACGGCATCCTCTTTCATGTGCGGTTTTGCGCCGAATCTGGCGTGGCTTATCGTGTTCCGGGTCACGCAGGGTTTGACGGGAGGCGTGCTGCAGCCTGTATCGCAGGCCGTGATGCTCGAGGCATTCCCGCCTGAGCAGCGGGGTAAGGCGATGGGCTTCTGGGGGCTCGGCATCGTCGTTGCGCCGATGCTCGGGCCGGTGCTTGGAGGCTGGCTGACGGACAATTACTCCTGGCGCTGGGTGTTTTACATCAATATTCCGGTCGGCATCGCCTCGATCATCATGACGAGATTTTTCATTTTTGATCCGCCATATATCCGCCGGACCAGCACGAAGGTCGACACGTGGGGCATCGGCATGCTGGCCGTCGGAATCGCGGCGCTCCAGATCGTGCTCGACAAAGGGCAGCAGGAAGACTGGTTTTCTTCGCACTGGATATTGTCGTTGACCGTTGTTGCCGCGATTATGCTGGTCGGTTTCATCATTCATGAATTGTGGACCGGTGAGCCGGTGCTGCATCTGCGCGTCTTCAAAGAACGCACCTACGCCACGGGCGTATTCCTCATGACGACGCTCGGCTTCGTCCTTTATGGGAGTCTCGTGCTCCTGCCGCTTTTCCTGCAGACTGTACTCGGATATCCAGCCATCCAGGCAGGCATTGCGATGGCGCCGCGCGGGCTGGGCTCATTTATTGCGATGCCGATTGTCGGATTCCTCACCGCCAAAATCGATGCCCGCAAGCTTCTGGTTGTCGGGCTGCTGGGCGGCGCGGTGACGCTTTACATGCTGGGTTCACTGAATCTGCAGATCGGCTATTGGGATATTTTCTGGCCTCAGTTCTTTCAAGGTCTCTCAATGGGACTGATCTTCGTTCCGTTGACGACGGTGACAATGAGCCTCATCCCGCGCGAAGAAATGGGGAATGCGACAAGCATCTTCAATCTCATGAGGAATATGGGAGGAGGTATCGGGATCGCCGCGACAGCGACCATGCTCAGCCGCAACACCCAGACGCAATATAACATCCTGGGGGCACACGTCAGCGGCTTCGACCTGCGGGTTCGGACCATGCTGGAACAGATCCGCGCGGGGTTCATGTCGCACGGGATGGATTTTTCCACCGCGACGCAGGCGGCCTATAACGCGCTTTCCGGCATGGTTAGTCAGCAGGCCGTGATGGTGGCGTTCGTTCAGGTTTTCCGCATCCTGGCGCTGGTGTTTGCGATTGTCGTGCCGCTGGTCTTCATCATGCGCCGCCCGAAAGGAGGCCAGCCTGTTGCGTCCGCGCATTGATACCCGTTCGCCTTTATGTTTATATAGGCGCAATGGAAGTTCGCATACTCGTATTTCTCTTCTTCACTTGCGCTACCGTGGTAACGAACACGTGTTTGATTTTGTTCGCTTGCAAGGCGTTTTCCGGCCTGACCTCCAAGGTCGATGCCACCGTATCGGCATTCGAGAAGAATAGCGAGATGCGGGAGTGGCTCGACTCCATGCAAACCGCTTCCGCGCAAGCCATCGTCGTGACCCAGGCCACAAAAGATCGGATGGCTGAGCTTGAACCCGCTCTTGCAAGGGCTGAGGAGAGTTTCAATCGGTCTCTTGCGCAGGTGGATTCGAAACTGGAAGAAGTTGCAGATCAGATCACCACGAATGCGGAGAGGGTGCAGGAGACCGTCGTGAAGCCTGCAATTTCCGCGGCCGCATTTGCGGCCGGGCTGACGAAGGCTTTCGAAGCTATGCAGTCCCGCGACGAGTAAGCCACTTCCACGCGGTTTCGACGATGTGTTCCAGGCCGCTTTCCGCAGCCGTCCATTCCAGCCGTTTCCGCGCCCGGTCCACCGCCGCCACCAACTCCGGCGGATCGCCCGGCCGGCGTTCCGTTTCAATTACCCGAAAGTCCTTCCTCGTAACCCGCCGGGCCGCCTCGATGACTTCGCGAACGGAATACCCGTGCCCGGTGCCGAGATTGAAAGCCTGCGACTGAACGTCACCTTCCATCAATTTCCGTAGACCCATCACATGCGCCCGGGCCAGATCCGAGACGTGAATGTAATCGCGGAGGCATGTACCGTCGGGGGTCGGATAATCCGCGCCGAAAATCCGGACATCGTTACGCAAACCCGCGGCGGCGCCCAGCACGAGCGGGATCAGGTGCGTCTCGGGTACGTGGTTTTCGCCGAAGGTTCCATTGACGTCGGCTCCCGCCGCGTTGAAGTAGCGCAGGGAGAGATATTCGAGTCCATGCGCTTCATGAAACCATTGCAACGCGCGCTCGAATGCGAGTTTGGTATCGCCGTAGGGATTGATCGGCTTTTGCGGATGCTCTTCGTCGATGGGGACGCGCTGCGGCACCCCGTAAGTGGCGCACGTGGATGAGAAGATCAGATACTTCACTCCAGCCGTCCGCATCGCATTCAGGAGATTCAAGCCGCCGAGAACATTTGTCTCGTAATAGATCTCCGGATGTTCGACGGATTCGCCCACAAGAGCTCTGCCCGCAAAATGCAGCACGCCGTCGATACGATGCTGACGGAATGCGTGCTCGAGGTCTTCCGGCCGGCAGATGTCGCCTTCAAATAGCGGCGTGTCTTTTACAAAAAAACGATGACCGGTGGAAAAATTGTCGAAGATCAAAGGCTGGAATCCGGCGGACTTCAACGCCAGGACTGTATGGCTTCCGATGTATCCGGCGCCGCCGGTGACCAGTATCATGCTCGTCCGACGCTGTAGTAAGTGAAGCCGAGTTGGCGCAGGTGCGCGGGCTCGTAGATGTTCCGGCCATCAAAGATCACCGGTTGGCGCATCATGGTCTTCAACCGTTCGAAATTGGGATTCCGGAATGCCTGCCACTCGGTAATGAGGAGAAGGGCATCCGCACCCTCGACGCAGCCGTAATTGTTGGACGAGAGTTGAATGCGTCCGCCGAAAATCCGTCTGGCTTCGTCCATCGCTTCCGGATCGTACGCGGAGACCGCTGCGCCTTCCGCCAGAAGACTTTCGATGATTTTAATCGAGGGGGCATCCCGCATGTCGTTCGTGCGCGGCTTGAAGGACAGGCCCCACACGGCAAGCCGCTTGTCCCGGAGATTTCCCTGAAAATGCTCCCGGATTTTTTCGACGAAGCGCAGCGCCTGATTCACGTTCACCGCATCGACAGCCTCCAGGATAGCCATCTCGTAATCGTGCTGCCGTCCGGTTTCGATCAGAGCCTTGATGTCTTTGGGAAAACAGCTTCCGCCGAATCCGACACCGGGGAAAAGGAACGCGGGTCCGATCCGTGAATCCGAGGCAAGCGCCTTACGCACCATATCGACGTTGGCGCCGACTTTCTCGCAGAGATTCGCGATCTCATTCATGAATGAAATGCGGGCCGCGAGAAACGCGTTGGCGGCATATTTGAGAAGTTCGGCCGTTCGGACGTCCACCAGCAGCACCGGACTGCCGGTCCGGACAAATGGTGCATATAGATCGCGGAGAATTTCAGCCGCGCGGACGTCATCCGCGCCCACAACCACTCGGTCGGGTTTCATAAAATCTTCGACCGCCGCGCCTTGTTTGAGGAATTCCGGATTCGAAAGCAGGTCGAAAGGATGGGTGGTCTGTTTCTTGATGACCTCGCGGATCTTTTCGCTCGTGCCGACCGGTACGGTCGACTTGACGACGATGACTTTGTAACGGTCCATCGCCCGGCCGATGGATTCCGCGACTTGAAACACGGAGGTGAGATCGGCGGCTCCGCTCGGCGTGGTCGGCGTGCCGACCGCGACAAAAATGACGAACGACTTCCGGACGGCGCCTTCCATGTCGGTGGTGAACGTAAGCCGTTCTTCCCGGAGGTTGCGGTCGACGATTTCCGGCAATCCCGGCTCGTAAATCGGAATATTGCCCCGTTTAAGGCTGTCGATCTTTGCCGCGTCGCTGTCCACGCAGGTGACATCGTTTCCGCTCTCCGCAAGACAGGCGCCTGCGACCAGCCCGACATAACCCGTTCCGATAACGCCTATATTCATTCGGACTCCAGATACTCCGAAACCGCCGAACCGATTTTTGTCAGGAAAGTGTCGGAAAGCGATGGGATCGCGCCGATGCCTTCGTCCAGAATAATCTTCTCGATGCGATGGATGGGATAGAACACCGTCGTCGGCTGCACGCCGGCTTCTTCCCGATGTGAAATATGATTCATCCAGTCGCTGAATGCATTCAGATCAATTCCCCGTACCGTGATACCGTGCGGCGCAATATCAAGCAGCCGCCCGAAGAACCGCTCATGCGGCCCCTGAAGATTCACAATCACGATCGAATTCAGTTTCATTTGCGCCACCCGCGTGATCCGCGGTCAGGCCAACTCCATCCATTTCGGCTCGCCTTCCAGGATCAGTTTCGGCTGCGTCAGCTTCTGAACGTCGTCAATCTTCACACCTGGACGCACCTCGCGCAATACCAGTCCTTTGTCTGTGACGTCGATCAGGCAAAGTTCGGTGACGATCGTGTTCACCACTTCGACGCCGGTCAGCGGAAGAAAGCATTTGTTCAGGATCTTCGGCTTGCCTTCGCGCGTTGCATGTTCCATCGCGACGATCACGCGTCTGGCCCCGGCCACCAGATCCATGGCTCCGCCCATCCCCTTGACCATTTTCCCCGGAATCGTCCAATTCGCCAGGCTTCCGCGTTCGTCGACTTCCATCGCTCCGAGTACGGCGAGATCGATATGTCCACCTCGGATCATTGCAAAGGAATCGGAACTGGAGAAGTAAGATGCGCCGGGCAGGGCGGTGACGGTCTCTTTCCCCGCGTTGATCAGATCAGGATCTTCCTCGCCTTCGAACGGGTACGGGCCGATACCCAGCAAGCCATTTTCAGAGTGCAGCAAGACTTCAACTCCGGCGGGAATGTAGTTGGCGCAGAGAGTCGGAATGCCGATTCCGAGGTTCACAGCGAATCCGTCCTTCAATTCGCGCGCAATGCGCCGGGCAATGACTTCGCGTTTCGGAACGCCGCTCATCGTGTGTCTCTCTTTCGGACGGTGCGTTTCTCGATCCGCTTTTCGTAGTGCGGTCCCTGGAATATCCGCTGCACATAGATGGCCGGCGTGTGTACCATATCGGGATCCAGTTCGCCGACGTCCACCAGTTGCTCCACCTCAGCGATGGTGACGCGAGCGGCCGTCGCCATTACCGGATTGAAATTTCGCGCCGTCTTGCGATAGACGAGATTGCCCCACTTGTCGCCTTTCCAGGCTTTGACGAATGCAAAGTCTGCGGTGAGCCCCCGCTCGAGCACATGCATCCTGCCATTGAATTCGCGCGTCTCTTTACCTTCGGCCACCACCGTTCCATAACCAGTCGGAGTGAAGAAAGCCGCGACACCCGCGCCTCCGGCGCGCATACGCTCGGAAAAGGTGCCTTGAGGAACAAGTTCAACCTCGATTTGTCTGGACAACGCCAGTTCCTCGAACAATTTGTTCTCGCCGACATATGTCGCGATTACTTTTTTGATTTGCCGGGCTTCCAGAAGGAGACCTGCGCCACGACCGTCGACGCCGGCATTGTTGCTGATAATTGTGAGATGTTTGGTTCCTTTGTCACGGAGCGCGGTGATCAGATTTTCCGGAATGCCGCAGAGCCCGAAGCCGCCCAGCATCACGGTGGCTCCATCCTTCATGTCGGCGACGGCTTCGCGGGCGCCGGCCACCACCTTATTCATTCCGGGCCTGCGCTTTTGAACAAGCGTTCGACTTCATCGAAATTTCCAGCCTCAATAGAATCCGATATCCCTTGCAGACGTTCGATAAAAGACTGAAGTTCCTTCGGTAGATACCCTGAAGTTTTAAAGATATCACGCCAGACCTGAAACGGACTTGCGGCGAGGCGTGTCATCGATCGCAGGCCCGGCCCTGCCAGGTCTTTGTGCTCCGCGGTCTGGGCGGCAAGCAGGCTGGAGATGATCTGCGGGAGATGGCTGATCTGCGCGACCAGACGATCGTGATCCGGCGGCTCGATGACGTGCGGCACCGCGCCAATGGCCTTTACAATGTCCTGCATCCGCGCGAGCGCTCCGTCGGGCGTCGATTTCACCGGGCAGAGAAAGTAAGGCGCATTCTGGAAGAGATCGACGTTTGCCGATTCGGGTCCTGAGTGTTCGAGGCCCGCCATCGGATGTCCGCCGACGAACAGCACGCCCATGCGTTCAGCCTTATGGCAAATGGCCGTTTTGGTGCTGCCGACATCCGTAACCAGCGCGTGTCCGGTAACGAACTGATCCAAAAGTTTGAGAATGTCTCCGACAGGCGTTGCCAGGACGGCGAGGTCCGAGGGCTGCGATCCGGCACGGTCGATGATCTTGAGCTGCTTCGCCCGTTCGAGGACGTCCGGTTTATCCACTCCGGAAATCTGAATTCCGGGGTACGCGCGTTTGAGCGCGAGGGCCATCGAACCGCCGATCAGGCCCGTTCCGATAATGGTTACGCGTTCCATTCGTGAGACATCAGTACGCGGAACTGCGCCGGATAAAGGGACTGCGCGCCGTCGCACAATGTCGCCCCTTCTTGCATCACCACTACCATTAATCTTTATCCTTAATCCTTTTCGCGCTCGAGCCGCTCGATCCGCCGGCACTCGTCGATCACACGCTCGAAAAGGCGCTGCAGGCCCTCATTGTCGAGTGGTCCGGGATTGGATTCTTTGATCCGGCGGAGAATCTCGCGCTCCCGCGCCGGATCGTAGACTCTCAGATTGAGGTCGTGCTTGATCTTCCCGATCTCAATTGCGCAGCGCGAACGTTCATTCAGCAACTCCACAAGCTTCTTGTCGATCTCATCGATTTTAAGACGCCAATCATCGATGCTCATTGCGAATCAGAGCCTTTCAACCATGCGGCGAACGCGGCCACCCGTTGTACCAGATCCGGTTTGCCGATGTGTTGTTCGACCTCTTTGACGATCGAACTGCCGACAACCGCTCCATCGGCCTCCTGCCACACCGCCCGGACATGTTCCGGACGCGAAATGCCAAAACCCACCGCGATCGGTGAATCGGTGTGTGACCGCAGCGTCTGCAAGAACGTCTTCAGATCCGCCGCCAATTCCTGTTGTTCGCCCGTCACGCCCGTTCGCGACACAGCATACAGAAAGCCGTTCGATGTCTCGGCAATCTTTTTCATGCGCTCCGGCGAGCTCGTCGGAGCGACCAGAAACACCGTATTTAATCCAGAGTCACGCATTGCGCGAGTGAAAGATTCGGATTCTTCGACCGTCAGGTCACTCGCCAGGACGCCATCGAAGCCCGCTTCTGCGGCGGCGTTAGCCAGCTTTCCAAGGCCATAGCTGTATAGCGGATTGAAGTAACTGAACAGGACAACCGGGATCTCGGACTTTTCCCGGATTTTTGCGCCTAGCCTCAGGATTGCCGGAAGGTGGACGCCGTTGCGCAGAGCCCGTTCGGTCGCGCGCTGAATGACGGGCCCATCGGCGATAGGATCGGAAAAGGGAACTCCCAGCTCGATGATGTCCGCACCGGCTTTGTCCAGTGCCAGCACGAGATCGAGAGTTACGTCGAGGCTCGGATCCCCTGCGGTGATGTAAGGAATGAACGCCTTGCGCCGGGAGGACTTCAGCTTTGCGAATGTGTTTTCAATACGAGTCATTATTCCCCATCAACCGCATCACTTCAGTCACGTCCTTATCTCCACGCCCCGAAAGATTCACCACCACAATCTGTCCCTTCGGGGCTTTCAGCTTCTTCGCCTGGGCGATCGCGTGCGAACTCTCCAGCGCCGGAATGATTCCCTCCAGACGGCTCAATTCATGAAATGCCGCCATCGCCTCCGCATCGTCGATGCTGGTATATTCCACGCGCCCGGTGTCATGAAGCAAAGCATGCTCCGGACCGACCGACGGATAATCCAGACCCGCCGAAACCGAGTGTGTGGGAACCACCTGGCCGAATTCATCCTGAAGGATGTACGAGAACGTGCCATGCAACACACCCGGCCTGCCGCCTGAAAATCGGGCGGCGTGGTCGCCCGGCGCAGGGCTTCGGCCTCCGGCCTCCGCGCCGATCATCCGTACCTGTTTATCGTTGACGAAGTCGTAGAACAGCCCGATGGAATTACTCCCGCCGCCAACGCAGGCGACCAGGACGTCGGGCAAGCGCCCTTCTTTCTCCAGAATCTGCGCCCGAGTTTCCCTTCCGATCACGGATTGAAAATCGCGAACCATTACCGGATACGGATGCGGCCCAAGCACGCTTCCGAGCATGTAGTAGGTTGTCCGGACATTCGTGACCCAGTCGCGCATCGATTCATTGATCGCGTCTTTCAATGTCCGGCTGCCCGCCGAAACCGGCACCACGCGCGCGCCGAGGAGTTTCATCCGGAAGACATTCAGTTCCTGCCGCCGGATATCCTCCTCGCCCATGTAGACTTCGCACTCCAGGTCCAGCAACGCGCAGACGGTAGCGGTAGCGACGCCGTGCTGGCCTGCGCCGGTCTCGGCGATGATGCGCTTCTTACCCATACGGCGCGCGAGCAGTCCCTGGCCGAGGCAGTTGTTGATCTTGTGCGCGCCCGTGTGATTGAGATCCTCGCGCTTGAGATAGATCTTTGCGCCGCCGAAGGCCTGCGTCAGGCGCTTGGCGAAATACAGGGGCGTCGGGCGCCCGGAGTAGTTATGAAACAAGTCATCCAGTTCCGCCTGAAAGGCCGGATCGCGCTGCGCTTCCGCGTATGCCGCTTCGAGTTCCTCGAGCGGGTGCATGAGCGTTTCCGGAACAAACTGGCCGCCGTAGTCTCCAAAGTGACCTTTCATAAAGCACCCATCAACGCGACGTCGGCCCGCTGGACCGCTTCAATAAACCGCCGCATTTTTTCGTAATCCTTCCTGCCTGGTCTGGATTCCACGCCACTCGCCACATCGACGCCGAAAGGATGCAGGGAAGTGACGACCTGAGACACATTTTCGGGATTCAAACCGCCCCCGATCACAATCGAACCGAACGCATTTGCTCCGAATGCAAGCTCCCAATCGAAAGATTTTCCGGTTCCGCCATACTGATCAGGCGCGCATCCGTCCAGCAGAAAGGTTCCACTGCCATAGCTGCGCAGCGTATCGACGCGGAAATTCGAATCGACGCGAAACGCTTTGATCACCTTGACGCGCTGAATCATCGAACAATAATCCGGAGTCTCGTTGCCATGGAGCTGAACCGCGTGCAGGCCGATCGATAGCGCGAAATCCTCGAGGTTCTGCGGGTGCGGATGATTTACGAAGATGCCGACCACCGTCACAAACGGAGGCAGTTTCTCGATGATTTCCGCGGCTCGCGAAGCTTCGATGTATCTGGGGCTGCTTGGATAGAAGTTCAACCCGATGGCGTGCGCGCCGAGCAGCACTGCGTCGCGGGCATCTTCGTACTCCCGGATGCCGCAAATCTTCACTCGGGTCACGACAACCTCCGTAGCGCCGCGGCGGGATTGGCGGATGTGAGCAGGTGTTCCCCGATGAGGAATGCGTCCGCTCCGGAATTCAAGAGAAGATCGATGTCGGCCTTGCTGTTGACCCCGCTTTCGACAACGAAATACCGGTCGTCCGGAATGATCTTTGCCAGCCGAACGGAGGTCTGAATGTCCACATTGAACGTTTTCAGATCGCGATTGTTGACGCCGATGAGAGCAGCGCCTGCGTTCAGCGCCTCGCCGAGTTCGCTTTCGTCATGAACTTCAACGAGAGCATCGAGCTTCAGATCGCGAGCGAGACCGATCAGATCCTTGAGGCGTCCGGGTTCCAGCATGGCGACAATGAGAAGAATGGCGCTCGCCCCCGCCGCCCGCGTTTCATAAACCTGAAACGGCTCGTAGACGAAGTCCTTTCGAAGAACCGGCAGACTCGACGCTTCGCGTATGGTTCCGACCCAGCCGAGGTCGCCCTGGAAAAAGTCCTCTTCCGTAACGACAGAGATTGCGCATGCTCCGGCATCCCGGTACGCGCGCGCCTGGGCCGCCGGATCGAGATCGGCTTTGAGGACACCTTTCGAGGGCGACGCCTTCTTTACTTCAGCAATGATGCGCACCGGGCCCCCTCCGTCGAGCGCCTCGCGGAACAACGCAACCGGTTTCGCCGTCTCGGCCATGCGCCTGACGATCGGTTCAGGCACGCGCAATTTGGAGACCTCAAGCCGTTTGCGCTTGGCTTCCACAATGCGCGCAAGGATGTGTGTTCTATCCAGTTCTTTCAAGAAAGCTGCCTCAGTTCGTCGAGTTTTTTAAGTGCGGCGCCCGAATCGATCGATTCGCCTGCCAGGCGGACCCCTTCTTTCCAGGTTTTCGCCGCGCCGCCGGCTACCAGGGCCGGAGCCGCATTCAGCAACACGACGTCGCGGCGCGCGCCGCGTTCTCCGCGGAAAATACTTTCGATAATTTTTGCGTTCTCCGCGGCATCGCCGCCGAGGATGGCGTCAACCTTCGCAGGCGTCATGCCGAAGTCCTCGGGCGTCATCAGGAATTGCCGAAGCTCGCCGTCGCGCAACTCGACCACGTAGGTGCGGCTCGCAATGGAAACTTCATCAAGCCCGTTCGCGCCATGCACTACAAATGCATGGCGCAGGCCCAGGCCGCAAAGCGCATTCCCCATCAGTTCCATGATCTCCGGTGATGACACCCCGACGACCTGAAAACATGCCGCCGCCGGATTCGCGAGTGGCCCCAGAATATTGAAAACGGTCCGGACCTTCAGCTGTGTACGCGCCGGCATGACGTGCTTCATCGAGGTGTGGAATCGCTGCGCGAACAGGAAACCGATGCCGACATCTTTGATTGCCGAGCGAAGACGGTCCATAGGCATCTGGATATCGACGCCGAGTGCTTCCATCACGTCCGCGCTGCCGCACTTGCTCGATGCGGAGCGGTTCCCGTGTTTCGCCACGCGGACGCCGGCCGCCGCCGCGACGAACGCCGCCGCGGTTGAAATGTTGAATGTGCCCGAGCGGTCGCCGCCCGTGCCTGCAGTGTCGAGAACCGCCAGGGTTTCTCCTTGCCACAGCGGCTCCGCTTTCTCACGCATCACCCGCGCAAAGCCGATCAATTCCGGTGCGGTCTCCCCTTTCATCCGTAGTGCAATCAGGAAAGCCCCGATCTGCGCTTCCGTCGCGCGGCCTGCCATGATTTCTTCCATGGCGCTCCGCGCTTCCTGCTCGGTCAGATCGATGCGGTCGATCATCTTCTGGATCAATTCGCCGATCATGATTTGAGGAAGTTCTTCAGCAGGTTCTTGCCTACGACGGTCATAATCGATTCGCAGTGAAACTGAATGCCTTCGGTCGGATAATCCCGGTGCCGTAATCCCATCACCACGCCATCCTTGGTTTCGGCGCTGATTTCGAGCGACGTCGGCACCTGAGTGACCATTAAGGAGTGATAGCGTGTCGCCGGGAATCCCTGAGGCAAACCTGCGAAAAGGCCCTTGCTGTCATGAAAAATCTCGCTGACCTTGCCGTGCATCAGCGTCGGCGCCCGCACGATTTTGCCGCCGAATACCTCTCCGATCGCCTGGTGTCCGAGGCAAACACCGAGAATCGGCGTCGATTTGTGGAAGTAGCGGACGAGATCTTCCGTGATTCCCGCCTCCGCCGGCGTGCCCGGTCCCGGAGAAATCACGATCCGCGTGGGTTTCATGCGTTCGATTTCTTCAAGCGAGATTTTGTCGTTACGGAAAACGCGCAGCTCCTCACCCAGCTCGCCGAGATACTGCACGAGGTTGTAGGTGAAGGAATCGTAATTATCGATAACCAGAATCATAGTTCGAACCCGCGCTGCGCAAGATTGATCGCGCGAATCAGGGCACGCGACTTGTTCACGGTCTCCATGTATTCATTTTCAGGAACAGAATCGGCGACGATGCCGCCCCCCGCCTGGATGTATCCTTTATCGCCTCGCACCACCAGCGTTCGAATGGCAATGCACGAATCGAGGTTATTGCTGAAATCCGCGTACATCACGGCGCCCGCGTAAACTCCCCGTTTTGTCGGTTCCAGTTCGTCGATGATTTCCATGGCGCGGACTTTGGGTGCTCCCGAAACCGTGCCGGCCGGAAAACAGGCCATCAGGGTGTCCCAGCGATCGACGCCGTCGCGCAGCTTCCCACGCAGCGATGAAACGAGATGCATGACATGCGAATAACGTTCGATGAACATCAGATCTTCGACGCGCACAGTACCGTACTGTGAAACCCGGCCGAGATCATTGCGGCCGAGATCGACCAGCATGATGTGTTCCGCCCGTTCCTTCTCGTCATGACGCAGTCTTTCGGCATTCGCTTCGTCCTCGGCCTCGTTTCCACCCCGAGGAAGCGTTCCGGCGATCGGCCGGTATTCGATTTCCTGTTCGCGAACCCGTACCAGCATTTCGGGAGACGAACCGACGATCGAGGTTTCCGGCATCTTGAGGAAGTACATGTACGGCGAGGGATTCACAATCCGGAGGGCGCGGTAAATTTCGAAAGCGGAAGTCGGGAGATCCACTTCGAAGCGCTGCGCGAGAACGACCTGGAATATGTCGCCGGCCGCGATATATTCCTTGGCCTTTGCGACGCCGGCGAGATAGTCCTGCTTATCGAAGTTCGATCTCACCGTAACGTCTGTTGCGTTTTGTGTCACAGGGGGAATCTGCAGCGGCGCGCGCAGCAGTGTTTCGATATGCTCGATTTCCTCAATCGCCTTCCTGTACTGTTCTTCGACAGACTCACCCGAATCTTCGACAATCACATTGGAGATGATGTGGATTTGATGCCGCAGATGGTCGAAGGCCAGCACGGTCTTGTAGAACATTAAAACAGCATCATCGACGCCGAGATCATCCACGCTGGACTGCGGAATGTCCTCAATCGTCCGGACCATGTCATACCCGAAATAGCCGACCGCGCCCCCGGTGAAGGGAGGCAGGTTGGGCAACTTGACCGACTTGAACCGGTTCATCGTGGCGCGCAGATCGTCCATGAAGTTCGCGGGCTGGCCGTCCCGGTATCGCTTGATCAGGAACGGATCTCCACCGAGGAAGGAATAGCGTGC
The DNA here is from genome assembly GCA_036496425.1 of Terriglobia bacterium. Taxonomy (NCBI): domain Bacteria; kingdom Pseudomonadati; phylum Acidobacteriota; class Terriglobia; species Terriglobia bacterium. Next base: position 45,248 of record DASXLG010000136.1, read on the forward strand.
GATTCTTTCTCCGCCTTCGATACTTTCAAGCAGGAACGCATGCGAGCGGTCCTTCTCGAGTTTCAGAAACGCAGACACCGGCGTCAGAAAATCGGCGATGACCGACTTATAGACAGGGATTACATTCCCCTGCGTTTGAAGTTTTTTGACGTCTTCGAGACCTGGCTGCATACCTATGTCTTTTTTGGGCCTTGTGTGGCCGATCTTCTTTCTTTTAATTCACGACTGATCTCGTCCAGCGATATACCCCGCTCGACCAGCAAGACGAGCAGGTGATACATCAAATCGCCGGTTTCCGAAACCAGCCTCCCGGCATCGGGGTTCTTGGCGGCAATAATCGTTTCCGCGCTTTCCTCTCCGACCTTCTTCAGAATTTTGTCCAGCCCGCTATTAAACAAGTAGGTCGTATAGCTTCCCTCGGGACGCTGCTCTTTGCGCTCTTCAATGACGGCGTACAGTTCCTGCAGCACACCTTCGATCTCCGGTTCGCTGCCAAAACATGAATACGCACCGGTGTGACACGCCGGTCCCAGCGGCTCGACTTCGACCAGGACAGCATCATTGTCGCAATCCAGACTGACTTTCGTAACCTTCTGCGAGTTGCCCGATGTTTCGCCCTTGTGCCACAGCTGCTGGCGGCTGCGGCTCCACAACCAGGTTTCCTTTTTTTCGAGGGTGAGCTGCAGAGCTTCCTTATTCATGTAGGCAACCGTGAGCACTTCGCGGGTTCTCGCATCCTGCATCACTGCGGGAATGAGCCCGTCTGCGCCGAATCTGGCATTCTTGAGGATATCGTTCATCGGACGACGACCCCCCGTTCGCGCAAGTAGGATTTCGCTTCGCCGATCGTGACTTCCCGGAAATGGAAAATCGATGCGGCCAGCACGGCGCTCGCTGCGCCTTCGGTCAAGCCTTCGTACAAATGTTGAAGGTTGCCGGCGCCGCCTGAAGCAATGACCGGAATGTTGACGGCCTCCGAAATTCTCCTTGTCAGATCGAGATCGTAGCCGTGCTTGGTTCCATCGCCGTCCATGCTGGTCAGCAGAATTTCACCGGCGCCGAGACCGGCGACAGTTTTCGCCCATTCGACCGCGTTGAGTTCGGTCCGTTCGCGCCCGCCGTGCGTATAGACTTTCGCGCTGCCGTTGTTTTCCCGCCGGGCATCGATGGCGACAACGATGCACTGGCTGCCGAAGCGCTCCGCCGCTTTCTGCACCAGCGATGGTTCGTTGACCGCAGAAGTGTTCAATGAAACTTTGTCTGCGCCGCTGCGCAAAATCTCCTGAATATCGCCGACATTTCTCAGGCCACCGCCCACCGTAAAAGGAATGTTGATGGTATCCGCAACGTGCCGGACCATTTCCGCCACGATATTGCGGCTGTCCGAAGATGCCGTGATATCGAGGAAAACCAGTTCGTCGGCGCCCTCTTCGGAATATCGGAGGCCCGCTTCCACGGGATCTCCGGCGTCGCGAAGGTTGACGAAATTGATCCCTTTGACGACGCGCCCCCCCTTCACATCGAGGCAGGGAATGATTCGCTTAGCGAGCATTTGCCATGGCCTCCTCGATTTCGAAGCGGCCTTCGTAGAGCGCCTTGCCGATGATCACGCCGTCAAGTCTCTTGTGATCGAGACGCGCAAGCTGCCGAACATCGGCGATCGACGAAACACCGCCCGAGGCAATGACGGACAGCTCCGTGTGGTCCAGCATTTCCTTCATCGCTTCGATATTGGGTCCTTCGAGAACGCCATCGCGCGCAATGTCGGTGTAGATCACCAGCCGGGCGCCGAGATTCTGAAGCCGGCGGGCGAGATCGATGGCTGCGATGTGCGAGTCTTCCGTCCAGCCGGCGATCTGCACGTTTCCGTCGCGCGCGTCGATGCCAACGGCAACGTTATGCGGCTGGGCCGTCAAAGCGGCCTTCACGAATTCCTGGTCCTGAACCGCCGCGGTCCCCAGCACCACCCGCTGAATGCCGGCATCCAGTAATGTATCAATGACCGCCATGCTTCTGATTCCGCCGCCGAGCTGGATCTTTGCATTGGGAACCGCAGCCGCCATTTCGCGCAAGACCGCGAGGTTCTTCGGCACGCCTTCAAACGCCCCATCGAGATCGACGACATGCAGCCAGTCTGCGCCTTTGCCGACCCACTTATTCGCCATCTCCAACGGATCGCCGTAAACAGTCGCGTCACTTTTCCGGCCTTGTTTCAGCCGGACAGCCTTTCCACCAAGAATGTCGATTGCGGGATAAACCTTCATACTTTTAAAACCGCGCGAAATTCTCCAGCAGCCGTTCTCCTATCCGTTGACTCTTCTCCGGATGAAATTGTGTCGCCCAAATATTTCCTTGGTGGACGATCGCCGGGAATTCCAATTCATAGTCTGTCGTCGCCAGCGTGATGTCGGATGCAGGCTTCGCATAATACGAGTGGACGAAATAAACGAAGCTGCACTCGGTAACGCCCGCAGTCAAGCCATTCGTCCGCTTCAGGTGCAGCTGATTCCAGCCCATATGCGGCACTCGGAGGTGCGCCGGCAGTTTCACGATCGAACCGTGAAGGATATCCAAGCCCTGATGCTTGCCGAATTCCTCGCTCTCACTGAAGAGCAGGTGCATCCCCAGGCAGATCCCGAGAGTGGGGGTTCCCGCTTCCGCCTTCTCAATGAAGGGCGCAGCCAGGCCCAGCTCTTTCAGATTACGCATACCGTCGCCGAAGGCGCCTACACCAGGAAGGATGAGCTTGGTGGCCGCCCGGATGTCATCCGGATTCGATGTGACGCAAACATTGTGTCCCAGCCGCCGCAGCGTGTTCTCCAGGCTCCGTAGGTTATTCAGCTTGTAATCAACAATGGTGATCACAATTTACCGCTCCGTCTCAACATGGTGTGTGAGCGACCCCCTGCCGGCCGCTTCGCGGCCGGCAGGGGGTCGCTCACAAGCACTGTTCGTGCAAAGCGCATCACAGCACGCCTTTCGTCGACGGAATCTGCGTGTGTCCGACGCGCGTTGCGGTGTGGAGCGCCCTCGCGGTGGCTTTGAAAATGGTTTCCGCAATGTGATGCTGATTCCTGCCGTACAGGTTTTCGACGTGCAGGTTGAAGCGTCCTTCCTGGACGAACGCCTTGAGGAATTCTTCAATCAGTTCGGTCTGCAGATCGCCGAGCTTCGTCGCCTTGAAATCGGCCTTGTAGACGAGGTACGGCCTTCCGGAAAGATCCACGACAACGCGTGTCAGAGCCTCATCGAGAGGCACGTAGGCGTGACCAAACCGTGTGATACCCCGGCGCTCGCCGAGAGCCTCGCGCAGCGCCTGTCCCAGAACCCACCCCACATCTTCCACGGTGTGATGACCGTCGATTTCGAGATCGCCCTTGGCATGGATTTCCAGATCGAAGTGTCCGTGCCGCGCCAGCTGGGCGAGCATATGGTCAAAAAACGGAATGCCCGTCGCCAGCTGGTGTTCCCCGGTGCCGTCGAGATTGAGATTGACGCGAATATCGGTCTCGTTCGTTTTTCGCGACTTCATCGATGTTCGTGCATCCATTTATTTGTTCTCCAGGACCTGGTCCAGCGCAGCCAGACACCGGTTGTTTTCTTCCGGAGTTCCGATCGAAATCCGCAGACAGCGCTCGAGCAAGGGATAAGCGCTCACATCGCGGATCAGTACGCCGTGACTGTATAGAGCGTCAAAGAGCTCGCGCGCCGACTTCGCGGTCCGTATCAAAATGAAATTCGCCTGCGACGGAAAAGCGCGGATTTCCGGCCGTTTCTGCAGTTCCGAGAAGACGCGCTCGCGTTCCCGTATCAATGCCGTTATGCCGGCGTTGAGCACGTCATGTTTTTCGATGATCACTTCCGCGGCCGCCAGCGTGAAAATGTTCACGTTGTACGGCAGCTTGGATTTGTTCACTTCGCGGGCGATTTCGGGGTGCGCCATCATGTAGCCGAAGCGGAGGCCGGCCATAGCCATCGCTTTGGAGAATGTTCTGAGCACGATAAGGTTCCGGTGCCCGGCTAGCAGCGGGACGGCGGTTTGTCCGCTGAATTCGTGATACGCCTCGTCCACGATCACGATGCCTTTCGCACTCTTCAGCACGGCCGTTAACGCATCGCGGTCGAGCACGGTGCCTGTCGGATTGTTCGGCGTGCAGATCACAATGACGTCCGCGGTTCGAGAGGCCGCAATCAGCTTGTCCGCGTCGAACGCCATGTTTTCGGAGTCGAGCAATACCTGTTCGATGTCCGCCTGCAGCGTTGTCGCCATCAGCTTGTAGAGTGTGAACGTCGGTTGCGGCACGGCCAGCCGCCGGCCGGGACCCAGCGCGACACTCAGCGAAGCCTGGATCAATTCATTGGATCCGTTGCCGACCAGAATTCCGTCCTCGATCCAGCCGGCGAATGTCGCGAGCGCTTTGATGACACCTGCCGGCACGAATGCCGGATAACGTCCCCATGGCCGCCGTAGGACGCGCTCCGCGATTTCCCGCTTGAGGTCCGCCGGCAATTCGTACGGATTCTCGTTCTGATCGAGTTTGACGTCGGCTTCAAAGTGCTTGAGTGTGTACGCGGCGAGGCCGCGGACCTCAGGCTTTATGACGCCGGATGGTGATAGATCTCGCATGTGCGGTCAGTCCTTCAGCAATGGCGAATTTTTCGATCATTTCGCCGAATCGTTCGATGGCACGTCCTGAGTAGCGGATGATGCTCGTCCGTTTCAGGAAATCCGGAACACCAAGCGGAGAAAAGAAACGCGCCGTCCGATTTGTCGGCAGCACGTGGCTTGGCCCGGCAAAATAGTCCCCCACAACCGTCGGCGCGTACCGTCCGATAAAAACGGCGCCCGCGTTTTGAATATTATCGGAGACGTGCTCCGGCTCGGCCATCAGCACTTCGACGTGCTCCGGCGCGATGTGATTCACGAGACGGATGGCGTCGCGTTCATCCGCGACGACGAACGCGATTCCTTTGTTCTTAATGGCCGTGCTCGCAATCGATTTGCGGTCGAGCGACTTGAGCTGCGTCTGAACCTCATCGAATACGGCAACGGCGAGCTCCCGGGACCAGGTGATCAACCATACGCCGGCCATTTCATCATGTTCGGCCTGAGCAAGAAGATCGGCTGCGATCCACGACGGTTCGCATGTCTCGTCGGCGACAATAGCGACTTCACTGGGGCCCGCCACCATGTCGATGTCAACTGCGCCGTAAACCTGCCGCTTGGCCGACTGGACATACTGATTGCCCGGGCCGACAATTTTCTGAACCCGTGGAATTGTTTTCGTCCCGTATGCGAGCGCGCCGATCGATTGTGCTCCGCCGATCCGATAGACCTCCGTCAGATTGAGCATCTTCAGAGCGGCGGCAACCAGCGGATTTTCCTCCAGCGAGCGCGGAGGAGTCACCACCGCGATGCGCTCGACGCCTGCAACCTGCGCCGGTATTGCATTCATGAGCACGGATGAGGGATATGCCGCCTTTCCGCCGGGAATGTAGAGCCCTGCGCTGGCAAGCGGGGTACGCCGCAATCCCAGGCGGACGCCGTCGCCCGCGTAATATTCCCAGGACTCTTCTATCTGCTGTTCGTGGAAATCCCTGACGTTGCCGGCCGCCTTACGCATGATTTCGACGAGTTCGTCATCGGCGCCTTCCGCGTAGCTTCGGAGCTGATCTTCCGGCACACGCATCAATTCCGGAGTCAGATTGAATTCGTCGAACCGCTTCGTGTACTCACAGACCGCGGCATCGCCGCGCCGCCGGACGTCCTGCAGAATGCCGGCAACAGACTGTTCGACATTCTGTTCCACATCGCCGGGCGCCAGGAGCGCATCGATTTCGTCGAGGTTCATCTCCGTAGTGAGATCGATGACTCTCATCGGCGTGCACTCTCCAGTGCTTGAATGAATGTCAGAACTTCCTGCCGTTTGGTCTGATAGCCCGCGCGATTGATCAGAAGTTTTGCAGAACTTTCCGCGATGACTTCCAGGATCTCGAGACCGTTCTCCTTTAACGTGCGGCCTGTTTCCACCAGATCCACAATGCGGTCGGCCAGGCCGATGAGCGGCGCCAGTTCGATCGATCCCGAAAGAGGAATGATTTCAACCGGAATTCCACGACTGTTGAAATGATCCATCGTGATTCGCGGGTATTTCGTTGCCACGCGAACCGTCGGACTGTCGAACCGCCCGATGTAGTCGCGAGTTTCAGCCTGCGCCTGCGCCGGGCCGGCTATAGCAATCCTGCAATAACCGAAATTGAGATCCAGGGGCTGCAGCACATCCGCATGCGATTCAAGAAGCACGTCCAGGCCGGCGATTCCGATGTCCGCCGCGCCATATTCGACATAGGTCGGCACATCCGTGGGCTTGACGAGCACCGCGTGAAACCTTTTATCGGTCGATTCGAAAATCAACTTTCGCGACGACGAGACGTCATCGGTAAATTGAACGCCGGCCCGCCCCAGCAGTTCGAGCGACGGCTCCAGAAAACGTCCCTTGCAGAGCGCAATCACAAGCACAGCTTCACCGCCTTGCCGGCCTGCCGGAGCTGCAGCGCTTTGGCAAAACCCTGCTGTACATCGATCGCCGTCGGGTTTCCATTCCCCATGTCCAGGTTTGGAGTCGCGATCTGTTCGAGACGATCGAGAATGAAGGTGAAACCCACCGCCGGCATATCCTCGCCGAAGGCGGCAGGCAGTCCGTCGTAGCGGCCTCCACTGGCGACTTCGAAACCAAGATCGCGCACATAGGCGCGGAACAGGATTCCGGTGTAATAATCGAACCCGCGAATCTCGCCGAGGTCGATCGTCAGATGTTGTGCAAGATCCAGTTTCTCGAAAATCGAATAAATTTCCTCAAGGTGGTCGAGCGCCTCTACGGACCTTGCATTCTTTACGAGCGCCCGAGCTTCCGTGATCACGGATTTTCCTCCGGTAAGGTGGGGCACGGCTCGCAGGGTCTTCTTTCGCCGGTCGTCGAGCGGCAACTTTTGAAGCAGAACTTCGAGGCCGGACTGGTCTTTGATGTTGAGAACATCTTTGATGGCCGCGATCTGATCATCGGGCAATTCCATGCGATCGACGATTCCGCCGAAGAAGTCGACGCTTCCGAGGTTGATCTGGAAACCTTGAACGCCCAGGCGTTGAAATGTTTCGACGGCGATCAGCAGGATCTCCACGTCGGCCGTCTTATGAGTGCCGCCGTAATGCTCGACGCCGATCTGGGCGAATTCCCGCTGGCGGCCTCCTTTCGGCTTTTCGAAACGCAACACCTCGCCTGAATAAAACAGCCGGATCGGTTTCGGCGCCGAGGCAAGCCGGGTTGCCACCGTCTTCGCGACGAGCGAGGTGAACTCGGGCCGGAGCGCGAGGATATTGCCTTCGCGATCGATGAACCGGTAGATGTGTTCTTCCTGGCCGGTACCCATGCCTTTCGCAAAGACATCGTAATAGTCGAAGATCGGCGGGATGATTTCTTCATACGACCAGCCTTCGAAGACCGAACAGATCGCCCGCTCGAGCAGACGGCGGCGGTGCGCCGCGCCGCCGATGAGGATCTGCGTCCCCGGAGGAATCTGTGTATAGGATTTCATCCCGTTAACCTAAAAGGCCTTTCCGATACATCAACTCCGCATTCAGAATTGCGGCGCCTGCCGCTCCGCGAATCGTGTTGTGACTGAGGACGCGGAACTTGTAATCCAGGACAGCGCATGGGCTGATCGGGCCGACCACGACGGCCATGCCATTGCCGCGATCGCGATCCAGCCGGGGCTGGGGCCGCTGGACGTGAGTTTCCAGAATCACTGCCGGCCGGGGAGCCGACGGAAGCTGCAACTCGTCGATCGGAGAACTGAAGTTCCGTATCGCCGCTTCGACTTCCTCCCGGGACGCTTTTGTCGCGAGCTTCACCGATACCGCTTCGAGATGCCCGTCGCGCACATGCACTCGGTGCGTCATGGCGCTGATCCGCGCCGTGGAGTCCACAAACTTCCCATCGCGCCATTTGCCGAGAATTTTCAACGGCTCGGTCTCGATTTTGTGGTCTTCGCCTCCCATGTCGATGGCAGGAAGAACATTGTCGATAATGTCCAGCGATGCGACACCGGGGTAACCCGCGCCGGACAGCGCCTGCATGGTCACGACGTGCACTGCTTCCAGCTTGAACTTGCGCTCGAGCGCGGCGAGCGGAAACACCAGGCCGATCGTCGAGCAGTTGGGATTTGTCACGATGAATCCGCGGCTGCCGGTCCGCTGCTTCTGCATCGTCAGGGCATCGAGGTGATCGGGATTGATTTCGGGAATCAGGAGCGGCACGTCGGCCTTCATCCGGTGACTCGATGCATTGCTCAGGACGGGCATTCCCGCCTTCGCCAGCTGCAATTCCGTATCTTCCGCGACGGATGACGGCAGGCCCGACAGAACGAAATCACAATCCAGCCCCGGCTGGCAGGACTGCACGGTCATGCGCGCAACGGCCGCGGGAATCGCGGTCTCGAGCATCCAGCGCGTGGTCTGGGCATAGTTTTTTCCCGCGGAATTGTCCGATGCAGCGACAGCAGAAACTTCGAACCAGGGATGTTGTTCCAGCAATTGAATCATCCGCTGGCCCACAGTCCCCGTCGCACCGAGTATTCCAACCTTAAGCTTTGCCATTACGAACCTTCTCCTATGACCCTTCCTTCAGTATCGATATTCACGACGTGAGGCAGCGCCTTCACGCCGTACTTCTGAAATGCGGCGGTTATGTCCCAGCCAACGCCGTCGGCCTTCGAAGGCTCCGCCAGAGCGAATATCGTCGGGCCCGCGCCGCTCAATGCCACTCCGTACATGCCGGGTGTGCGCAGCGCCAGGATGTCTTCAAATCCCGGTATCAGAGATGCGCGATACGGCTGGTGAATACGGTCGTTCATCGCTTCGCGGAGCAACGTCCAATTACCGGTTGTCAGCGCGCCGATGATCAGCGCCGAGCGCTGGAGATTGTAGACCGCGTCTTTGCGTGAATACGTCTGTGGTAGAACGGCCCGCGCCTTTTCCGTCGAGATCTCGAATTCGGGAATCACAATCACCGATTTGACGCCGGGAGCCACCTTCAAATTCGCAATGAACACTTCGCTGTCGGCGCCCTGGCATGCCGCAATCAGTCCGCCACGAAGCGCCGGCGAAAGATTGTCGGGGTGCGTCTCGAACTCGAAAGCGTACTTGAAGATTTCGGGCTCCGTCAGCCTGTCCTGAGTCACCAGTTCGTAGCAGGTGATGCCGGCGATAATCGCCGCCGCGCTCGAGCCGAGGCCGCGCGCCAGCGGGATTTCATTGGCGATCGTCATGCGGAACGGCGGCAGTTCGCGGTTCCGGCGCTCGGCCACACGGCGTGCCACCCGCAGAATAAGATTGTCGGAGGTCGTCGGAATTTCGCCGGCGTCCACTCCGAGCGCCACGATTTCCATTTTCGGCACCATTTCGATGCGTACGCGCAGGTAGATTTCGAGCGCCAGGCCCAGTGCATCGAAACCGGCTCCTAAATTGGAGGTGCCGGCCGGAACTCGAAATGAATAGTTTCGGCTCATGTCAGGTCACTTCTCTTCAAAGATTTCTGAGGGAGGGCGATGCCCCGTCCAGATTTCAAATTGGCGGGCCGCCTGTGCCAGAAACATCGTCGTGCCTTGGATGACCGTCTTTCCCTGGTCCCGAGCGGATCTCAACAGGCGCGTTATTGGTGGATTATAGACCATATCCATAACGACATCCGCCGGAATCGGCCCCTGGAAAGGAGCGGCATCCACCATCGGAAACATGCCGACGGGGGTTGCATTGATCAATAAATCGCAAGGATGTTGGCTGGCTTCAGGCACTTCACGGCGTCCCAACGTAGTGATCCTCTTCGCTCCCTTGACGGCGGCAACCGCCGCCTTGGAAGCTCCGCCGGTTCCCAGAATCACGACGACCTTGTCTTTGGGATCGAAACCGGCGGAGTCGAGCGAGGCGCGCACGCCGTCGACGTCGGTGTTATCACCGGTCCAGATGCCGTCGCGCAGCGAAACGGTATTGACGGCCCCGATCTCAGCCGCTTCAGCCGTCAACTTTCCGAGCAAGGGAATCACCGCGGTCTTGTGCGGAATCGTCACCGAAAGTCCTTCGATTCCCAGGGCCCGGACGTTTTCAAAAAAGTCCTTCACATCGGCCACCGGGAATTTCACAAAAACGAAATCGAGTCCCGTTGCCGCGAAGGCTTTGTTGTGGATGACCGGCGAAAACGAATGTCCGAGCGGGTTGCCGATAATGCCGATCAGCCGGGTGGATGCCTTCAGGCTGCGGAAACGGTACACATCATTCATCTCGCGCAGCGAAAGCTGCCCCGGAGCCGCCGCATTTGGAGTCAAACCGGCATAGGTCAGGAACGAGCCGCGCGACGGGCCGAGAACGCGCGTGATCTGGGCCATATCGCCCATTCCGATAACGATCATGGGTTTCGGCGCCTTGCTCGATAGCAGCTCAAACAGCCTGCGATTGTCGTCCCAGGAGTTCACCATCGTGGCAATTTTTCCGATCCGGCCTGGGCTCGCGCCTATTTCGTTCACCAGTGCAGTCAGATCGCGGGGCGTTTTTTCGAAATCATGAAATGACGCAATGACGTCGGTTCCGGCGATCGGCTCGGCAATGCGGTAGTCCAGATCGACGAAGCGGGCGCCGTTTTCGGCGGCCTGTTGGAGCAGCCGGATTTCCTCCGCGGCCGAGCCCTCGAACTTCCCGCCGCGTTCTTTTCCCCGGCAGGTTGCAATAACTGGTATGGGCAGGCGGTCCCACCGCGCGGTCAGCGAATCGCGAGGGTTGCTCAGATAGTCGAAGCGAACTTCGGCGCAGTCGGCTCCCGCTAAGTCCGAGGAAAAGACTTCGTCCAAACTCCGTGGAGTAAGAGAAACGCACAGCGCGCCTGGCTTGACCATTTCAAGACCAAAGCTCCGTGCTGAGATACCGCTCGCCGGTATCCGGAAGGATCGACAGTGTGCGTTTTCCGCGGCCGAGCTCCGAGGCAACAATGCAGCTGGCGTGAAGAATCGCTCCCGAAGAAATTCCGCAGAGAATTCCTTCCTGCTCCGCCAGACGGCGAGCGCCGTTGCGCGCGTCATCGTACGAAACCGGGATAAAGCGATCGACGGCTTTCCGGTTGAAGATTTCAGGAATGAAACCTGCACCGATCCCCTGGATTTTGTGTGCCCCGGCTTTGCCGCCGGAGAAAACAGGAGAGTCTGCCGGTTCCACGGCAAAGACCTGGATCGATTTGATCTTCTGTTTGAGGATCTCGGCGGTACCGGTCGCCGTGCCGCCGGTTCCGACCCCGACCACCAACGCGTCCAGCTGATCGCCGCACGCGGCGAGGATTTCCGCGGCTGTCGTTTTGCGGTGAATCTCGGGATTCGCCGGATTTCGGAATTGCTGCGGCATGAAGTAGCCGGGATTCTGCCGGACCAGCTCCTCCGCCTTGTCGATGGCGCCCTGCATCGCCTGATCGCGCGGAGTCAGCACCACCTGCGCGCCATAAGCCCGCAATAAAGTGACGCGTTCAACGCTGTATTCTTCCGGCATCGTCAGAATGACCTTATATCCCTTTGCTGCTGCAACCATGGCGAGGCCGATCCCGGTGTTTCCGCTGGTCGGCTCGACAATTGTCCCGCCCGGCTTGAGTTTTCCTTCGCGTTCCGCCGCCTCGATCATGCTGAGGCCGATCCGGTCCTTCACGCTGCCACCCGGGTTGAAGGACTCCAGCTTGACCAGCATCTCCGCCCAGTTGTTCTGCGGTATCCTGTTCAGTCGCACGACCGGCGTCTTTCCAATGAGTTGGCAAATGTTGTCATAAATCCCGTCGTGCATGGAAATAAACGAGGATACCATATCTTGCCTCTAACTACTTCCCCCACATTTAGTTGACGCTCAAATGCGCATCTGCTAGTAATAGCGGACTATGCGGACTTTCTTTGCCATATTGATCGTTGCATCGACCGTCTGGGCCCAAACTCCAACCAAACCGGTTCCGGAACAGGGCGCACCGCCCAAAGATCTGACGGTTCACGCGGATGGGCGCGTCAGCGCGAACGGTGATCCCAAGGATGCCGATAAGTTCGAGGTGCATGTTGTCAAGCAGGGTGAGACGCTATCGCAAATTGCCGCTGAGGCTCTGAAGAATCCGAGGCTCTGGCCTCAGCTCTGGGAGCAGAACGAACACATCATCAATCCGCACTGGATTTATCCGGATGACAAAATTCTGATCCGGCCGGTTACTCCTCTGGTCGAAGCCAA
>DASXLG010000137.1 GCA_036496425.1 Terriglobia bacterium
TCGTCACTCCCTCGGCCATCAACGCGGTGCACTTCTTCCTGCGGATGATCTGGTCCACACCCGCCAGTTCCTGCCGCGTGTTGATACCGAGGATTTCTTCGGCGGACTTCGTCTCGAATGCCCCAACTCTCTGTTTCTGGCGCGCGAGAATCTGGATAACGTCCGTCAGGTAATACTCTTTCTGCGCATTGTCATTGCGAAGACGCGCGAGCGATTCGAAAAGCGCCGGAGCTTTGAAGACATAGATTCCCGAATTGATTTCGGAAATCCTCAGGACTTCGGCGGATGCATCCCGATGCTCGACGATGGAGTCGAGGTCGCGATTGTCGCGCCGCACGATGCGTCCATAACCGGCGGGATTCTCGATATCCGCGGTCAGGACCGAAGCCTGATAGCCGCCGTCACGATGAAACCTGATGAATTCTTCGAGTGAACGGGGAGTGATGAGCGGCACGTCCCCCGGCATCACGAGAACATCGCCCGCATAACCCGAAAAGCTTTCCCGTGCCGCAAGCACGGCGTGCCCCGTCCCAAGCTGTTCCTTCTGTTCGACGAATGTCACGCCCGCAACAGCGGCTTTCACCTGTTCGGCCGAGTGCCCGACAACCACAAAAATATCCTGAGAAACAGCGCGGGCGCCCGCCACGACATGTTCGATCAGGGCGCGGCCGCCGGCGCGGTGAAGCACCTTGGCATATTTCGATTTCATCCGGGTGCTCTTGCCGGCGGCAAGAATCAAAACTCGAAGAGTGTCCATAAAGTGAGATTTTACAGGTTAGCAATCTCCATGACTGCCTGCGCAAGCCGATGTGGATCATGACGGATCATCCCGTCTTGAGTAAGCAACTCGCGTTCCACGATATTCGTGCGAAACCCGGCCAGCCGCTCGCGGTCTATCTCCACGAGAGTGGCGCTCTCGGCTTCGTATGGTTTGAGCATTTCGGCCGAAGGCACGGCGCTGTTCACCAGGATATTGGGAAACAGAATTCCATCGCAATGTTCCGCCAATGCCTGAACATGATCGGCCGCGGAATAAGCATCCGTTTCGCCGGGCTGAGTCATGATATTTTGAATATAGATTTTCATCGCCCCTGAAGCGCGGACAGCGCCGATAACCTTCTGGACGAGCATATTTGGAATCAGGCTGGTATACAACGAACCCGGACCAATGGTGATCAGATCCGCGGAGGCGATTGCTTCCAGGGCGTCCGGCAGTGGACGGGCATCGGGCGGGTCCAGCTGGACACGCCGGATGCGTTTCCGCTGGGCCGTGATGCGGGTTTCGCCTTCGACCCAGGATCCGTCTTCGAGCTCGGCCCTCAACTGCACATTGGAATTGGTAGACGGGTAGATGACTCCTTTAATGGCAAGCACTTCCGATGTGAGCCGAACGGCGACAGCAAAGTCCCCGGTCACGCCTGCCATTGCCGTCAGAAACAGGTTTCCGAAACTGTGATTGTGCAGTCCGCCGTCGCTGTTGAAGCGGAAGCGGAAGAGATGCGACATCAGATGTTCGTCTTCAGACAGAGCGATCATGCAGTTACGGATATCGCCCGGCGGCAGGACGTGAAGTTCTTCGCGTAGCCGTCCGGAACTGCCGCCGTCGTCTGTGACGGTAACGATAACGGACAGATCCAACTCGAATTCTTTCAGGCCCCGCAAAAGAGTGGAAAGCCCGGTTCCGCCGCCTATGGAGACGATTCTGGGCTTACGGGAACTCACTTCTCTGACGTCGTTACCAGTTGCTTGAAGTCGGTGTCGTCGTGAAGCGATTCAAAGTCGGCGTCGCGCGCAGCCAGAAACCGGTTCTCCGGCCGGTAATGGATCGATTGTTTGAGATGGTGAAGCGCCTGATCCCGGTTTCTCTGCAAAGCGTTAGCTGTGGCCAGCGCATACAGGACGTGGTCTGCCTTTGGTGTCAGTTTGAGCGCGTGCTGGAGATGTTCGATGGCCGAACCGAGTTCCCGGCGGTTGAGGTCGCCAATCCCGACGTTGTAGTGATCGTCAGCCGAGCTCAGGACCGTTCTGGCCTTCTCCTGAATCTTCTTTTCGCAGGCATGAACCAGCATCTTGGCCCGTTCCTGAATCTCTGGTTCCTCAGGATGTTGGCCGATCAGGTTTTCGAAATGCCGGATTGCTTTTTCAAACTGCTCGGCATGCATCAGCTTGAGCGCGGCCTCATATGCCTCGACGGCGCTGGAAAAATGCTTCGAGCGCACCCGTTCGGGTGTGGAAGCGCGGGAAGCGGCAGTCATTGCAGCCGGAGTCCGGCGGGTTTCCACCTTTGCCTGTTTTCTGGCATGGGGTGCCGATGTTTTGGCGGCTGGTTTAGATCCGTTCCGGGAAGCGGCCCTCGCAGGTTTCGCCTTCAAACGAATCGACTTAGCGGTCACCACAGTTCGGCTCGCCGCCTTTTTTGCAGATTTCGGTTTAAGTTTCGCCTTCATAGCCATGAGTCCCGCAACTTATACGGATTATGCCAGTTAAAGTCAAGGAGCCCGGTGGCAGGCAATTTGCTCTTTACGACTCGGCTAATGCCGCTTGGCAAGTCCGGCAGCCGCGGGCAAGCCCTCAAATGGTGATGTTTGGTTTCCAATTTCAGCGACTTGCGTCTGATCTTCTGGGACCAGAGACGTCTTCAGCCGAGTATGGATAGGGACATGTTTGGGTGCTTTAATGCCGAACCGGACTCGATTTCTACCAACTTCCAGAACTGTGATCTCGATGTCGTCGGCGAGAATGATCTTTTGGTCTTTTTTTCGACTGATTATAAGCATTCGAACTTACCCCTTTTAAAAGTGTCCTCTACTGTAAGGAGAAATACAGAGTGCGAAAAATACACCTGTTTGAAAATTTCTTTCGAATTGTGCACTTCAATTTTGTAAATTTTTCTGGCAAACTACTCGCGTTTTCCAAATGAAGAAGCACTTCTTTTCGCCCATCTGTTTGATTTTACTGATCTTCGGCCCCGCCTTGGCGCAGGAGACGACCTCCCGAAGCGTCGCAGCGAGTGCGGAAAACCAGAATCCGGCCGTACGGCTGGCCAGCGTCAGCGAGTCGAATTACCTGAACCAACTCTCCCTTCGGGGGTTCAGCCTTGATACACAAGGGCTTTTGATCGAATCTCTGGATGGCCACAGCGTATTTGCCGAACTTAACAGCAACGTGGGATTCAATCCCGCCTCCGTGATCAAGGTCGCAACTTCCTTTGCCGCCCTTTCCAGGTTCGGTCCCGAATACCACTTCGAGACCGCTTTCTATATGGACGGTGCTATCAATAAGAAAACTCGGACGCTAAACGGAAACCTGGTGTTCCAGTCCACCGGTGATCCGGTCCTGACGTCCATTGACGTCTCGCGCCTTGTCCGGGAAGTCGTGCGGGAAGGCATCACCCATGTAAATGGCAATCTTGTTGTAACCGGACCATTTACCTATGGCATGTTCTACACGACAGATAAAGCAACGAAAGGGTTGGCCCAATCGCTGCGACGGGCCGGAATAAGATTCAACGAAACGGTCAATGGCGGAACTGCACAAGGCACGAAAATCGCGAGCCACGTTTCATCGAGCCTTCGCGAAATCCTGCTTTACCAGAACGAACACAGCGTGAATCAGACGGCAGAACGAACAGGCGAAGCGGTCGGCGGCCCGAAAGGTGTTGAGCAGTTCCTGATCAAGGAACTCAACATCAGTCCGGGCGAGATCGCAATCTCGCACACGTCAGGGCTGGACTACAACCGTATAACACCCCGCGCAACGGTTCAACTGTTTCGGGAACTCGTGTTCTGGCTGAATCTGAACAATCTGCGGCCCGATGATATTCTTCCCGTCGCCGGCGTCGACGCCGGGACGCTGGCACAACGTTTCAAAGGAGACGAATACCGGGGCGCCGTCATCGGAAAGACCGGCACCTTGCCGGGAACCGATGGCGGAGTCAGCACACTCGCGGGAATCGCCTACACACGGGACCACGGGCCGGTGTTGTTCGCCATCTTCAACACCAAAGGATCTGTGACCACCTTCCGCAAATTACAGGATTCATTTTTGAAGGGCTTTATTGTCGAAAGCGGTGGTATTCCTGAAACTCAGGCATCCCTGCTTCATCGGCTGAATAACTAAGCAGCATCGAAAATGGGGGCGCCTTTTATCCGGCGTCCCCATTTTTCCAGCTATGAGCCTGCTGAATCACTTTATCGCCCGCACTCTTCCGCTGGTGCCGAAAAGCATCGTCCGCCGCGTCGCCAACCGCTATATCGCAGGCGAAACGACCGCTGAAGCTCTGCAGGTCGTGGCCGGACTGAATGCGCGGGGCATTCGAGGCACTCTCGACATCCTGGGTGAAGATATTCATCGCCTGGATCAGGCCACGACGGCCAGCGAACAATATTTGAATCTTCTGGAAGAGATCGCAACGCGCCGCATCGATTCCACGATTTCGGTCAAACTGACACAGCTTGGGTTGAAAATCGATCCGCGGACCTGCCTCGAGCTCATCAACCGGATCCTGCGCCGCGCGAAAGAGTTGAACAATTTCGTCCGGATCGACATGGAAGACTCCTCCTGCACCTCCGAAACCCTGCGGATCTATCGTGAATTGCGCCACAATCATTCCAACGTCGGCATCGTGATTCAAGCTTATCTCCGCCGGACGCTCGACGATGTCGCTTCGCTCGAGGAGCTGAAACCCAACTACAGATTGTGCAAAGGCGTTTACGTCGAACCACGCGGAATCTCGTACCGCGACATGCGGATCATCAACCGCAACTACGCCTGCATTCTCGAGCGGCTGCTGCGAAAAGGATCCTACGTGGGCATCGCCACTCACGACGAACTCATGGTCTGGGAAGCATTCCGCATTATCCGGGAGCTGAAGCTGCCGCCCGAGGCTTACGAGTTCCAGATGCTTCTCGGCGTTGATGATCAGTTGCGGGATATCATTCTTGCGGCCGGCCACAAAGTTCGCATCTATACTCCCTTTGGCCGCGACTGGTACGCTTACTCCGTCCGCCGTTTACACGAGAACCCGCAACTCGCCGGTTACGTGTTCAAGGCGATGTTCAAATAAGATCGTCACCATGAAAATAGTCTTGCTCGGAACCAGTTCCGCTGTCCCCACACTGACGCGCGGTCTTTCGTGCACAGTGCTCATTCGAGAAGGCGACGTCTTTATGTTCGATTGCGGCGAGGGTACGCAACTGCAATTGATGCGATCCGGCGTCAAGCGAAGCCGCATCCATTCGATTTTCATCGGCCACCTTCATGGAGACCATTTGTATGGCATCGCGGGCCTGCTGAGCACGCTGCATCTCGACGGCAGGGAAACGCCTCTGAACGTCTTCGGCCCGGAGGGACTTCGGGTGTTTCTCAACGCGGCCTTCCGGACGTCCGAGCTTCAGTTTTCATTCAAAGTGACCGTTCAGGAGTTTCCCCGCGGTTACCGGGGGCGCGTTGTGGAAGAGGAAGAGTTCTACGTCGATGCGCTTCCGCTCGACCATTCCATCTTCTGCCTGGGATGGAGGTTTCAAGAGAAGCGCAAGCCCGGCATCTTCAACCTCGAGCGGGCGCAGGAACTGGGAATTCCGCGCGGGCCGGTGTACGGGAAACTCCAGCATGGGGAGAGCGTCAAGCTCGATGACGGAAGGGTCATCACTCCGGAAATGGTTCTCGGCGGCGCGCGCGAGGGAAAGTCCGTCGCCTACTGTCTCGATACCCAGTTCTCCGAACGATCGATTCAATTAGCGGATAAATGCACGGCATTGATCCACGAAACGACTTTCGGCCCCGAGGCGGTCGACATGGCCCGCGAACGCAAACATTCCACGATGGAAGATGCCGCACGCGTTGCAAGGGAAGCCAGGGCCGGCAGCCTCATTGCGACGCATTTCAGCTCACGCTACGACGGACGGCAGCTGGCGGAGATTCGCGATGCAGCCCGTGGTGTGTTTGAAAACATCACCACAGGCCGCGACCTGCTGGAGATCGAAATCTAGCCGCTGGCTAATATCGTGGAATGGACGAATCGATCTGCGCGGCCCATGCATCGATTCCACCCATCATGCTTCTCGTATTCGCGAAGCCATGTCCGCGGAGGTACGCGGCAGCGTCCAGGCTGCGCACGCCATGATGGCAAATCGTGACGATCGCCGTCTCTTTGGGCCATGTCTGCATGATTTCCTGGGCGACGCCCTGATCCGCGAGAACGCTGCCTTCGAGCCGGGCGATCGCATATTCCTCAGGCGTCCGCACATCGAGCAGCTTGATCTTCCCGGCCTTCAACAGCTCTGCTGTCTCGCGCGGCGTGATCTCGAGGTCGCGTTCCGTCTCTTCACTTTGCTTGATGTGGTCGACAAGCTCGTTCACGTCCAGGTTATGGTTCATTGCGACCGAGGCCAGCGTATCAGTGGGCTGGAACCCGCAGCTGCTGCAACCGCCGACGTGGTACTTCTGAAACAGGGCGCGCTGAGCCGAGGGAAAAACCGTCGTCACCTGCTGCATCGTCCAGACGCCGGAAAGATCTTTCGGGTCCGTGCTGACGGCAGCCTTCGGCTGCATCAGCGGCTTAAGGGCGGAAATGTCCAGATCGTCGTTTTCAGGCGCGGGCGCTGCCGCAGCTGTCTTTTTCCCGAAAATTCTCGAAAGTAAGGTCGCCATTGTCCAATTCTCCTTGCAGCGTCGCGCGCTGGGCATTGGTGATGCGCACGCGCACTTGTTCGCCTTGCATGATGTTTCCGCCAACGTGAACTCTATAATTCGTTCGGGTCCTGCCGAAGTTGTCTTCCTCGATCAGAACCTCTTGAAGCGTGCCCAGAAGTCTGGACCGCTTTTCGATGGCAATGCGCTCAATGAGTTCCAGACAGCGTTGATGCCGTTCTTCGATCAGCTCCTCAGGTAGGCATTCGAGATTCGCGGCCGCTGTCCCGTCGCGGCCGGAATACTTGAAAATAAATCCCCAGTTAAACTGAAGCTCTTCGATTAGCGAGAGGGTCTGGCGGAAGTCGTCTTCCGTTTCACCGGGAAATCCCACGATGATATCGGTGCTGATGGTCATTTCGGGCATGGCTTTCCGCATGTTACCGATGAGCTCGGCATACTGCTCCCGTGTGTAATTGCGCGCCATCGCCTTCAACATGGCATTGGAACCCGATTGAACCGGCAAGTGCAGCGACTCGCAAACCTGCGGCACCGCCGCCATTGCTTCGACCACCGGGCCGGTCATGTAATAGGGATGCGGGCTGATGAATCGGACCCGCTCGACGCCGTCCACGCCCGAAACCGCTTTCAACAAATCACCAAAGCGATGCTGTCCATGCCTGTAGGAATTCACGGTCTGGCCGAGCAGCATGATTTCGCGGGCGCCTTCCCGGACGCGGCCGGCGGTCTCCGCAAGAATCTGATCCATCGGGTGATAAATCTCGCGGCCGCGCACATACGGTACGATGCAGTAGGTACAGGAGTAGTTGCATCCCCGCATGATCGTTACGAACGCCGCGACTTTGTCGCCGACTGCGGGATTCGCGTAGTCCAGTTCCTCGTCGGTCTCGCGCCGCTCGAGAAGACGTTCAGCAATCTGTCCAAAGTCTTCGATGGATTTGGCGCCGACCACAAGGTCAACGAACGGGAAACGATCTTCCAGATACTCCTTCGTGCGTTCCGCGGCGCAGCCCGTCACGACGAGCTTCCGGCCAGGCCGGCTGGCTTTCCAGCGCTTCAAGCGCCCGACCTCGGAGAAAGCGCGATCCTCCGCATGCTGCCGAACGGTGCAGGTATTCACCAGGAGAATCGACGCTTCTTCCGGATCCTGGGTCTCCACCAGCCCGTGAGCCTTCAAATGGCGGCCCATTTCGTCGGAATCAGCCACGTTCATCTGGCAGCCGTAGGTTCGGACGTAGAACTTCATAAAATAGCAAACTATTATACTGCATCGGATGCACGAGGTTCCGATCGGGGACTCCATCGATCTCCATACGTTCCAGCCGCGCGAAATTCGTATCGTCGTGGAGGAATACCTCTATCAGGCGGTACAGCGCGGTTACACGGCAGTCCGGATTATTCATGGCCGCGGGATCGGCGTACAACGCGAAATGGTGCGTTCCATCCTCGAAAAACACCCTTCCGTACTGACATTTCACGATGCGGCCGACAGGGGATCAACTCACGTAACTTTAAGGGCCTTGCCCGCGTAAGTCATTTTAAGTAAGGTGTTGGCGTTTCCAGATTTGAGGTCTGGTCACGCCGGCAGAGAAAGGTATAGCCGTCATCTCTCTAGGGCGATTTGTCAAGGCCCGAGGCAGGCTCAAACGTCTGTCGATCAAGGGCCCTTAAGTATCTGTTTTTTCTGACAGTCGCCTTCGAATCAGCTATAATGACCCCCTTTTAAATTCAATAGGTTGTTCGTATGACTACAAGCACTAAACTCTCTGAAACCAAAGGCCCTGAATCGCTAATCCCCGGATCGTATCAAGACCCGCACAAACCCGCGGCGCCTCCACGGAAGGCCAGGAAGCGGGCGCTGGTCTGGGCGACTTTCTTCTTAATCATCGCCGGTGTTGCCGGCTATGCCGTCTGGAGTGCGGGCCACCCGACGAATACCGGACAACAAGGCCAAGGCGGCGGCAGGGGGGGCGGGAGAGGAAACCTGGGTCCTGTGCCGGTAGTTGTAACGAAAGTGGGGCGTTCCAGCATCCCGGTCTACCTGGATGGTCTGGGGAGCGTCACCGCCTATTACACGACAACCGTGAAATCCCGGGTTGACGGCCAGCTCATGAAGGTGGAGTTCAACGAAGGGGATTTTGTCCGGGAAGGCCAGGAACTGGTCCAAATCGATCCGCGGCCCTATCAGGTTCAGCTCGACCAGGCCCAGGCTACGCTGGCGCGTGACTCCGCCATACTCGCGAATGCAAGAAAAGACTTGGAGCGTTACAGGGGGCTTGTCGCAACCGACGCCATTCCTGCCCAGCAGTTGGATACTCAGACGGCACTGGTCGCGCAGGACGAAGCCGTCGTCAAACAGGACCAGGCCAACATTGAAAGCGCCAATCTGAATTTGACGTACTCCAAGGTTACGGCCCCGATCACCGGGGTTGTCGGCCTCCGCGTCGTCGATCCCGGAAACATCGTTCACGCTTCCGACCAGAATGGGATGATCACGATCACCCAGCTTCAGCCGATATCTGTGCTGTTTACGGTCCCGGAAGACAGCGTTCAGGCAGTCACGCAGAAATTGCGGACCGGTATACATCTGCCGGTCGATGCATACAACCGGGACAAGTCCAAAAAACTCGCTTCCGGCATGCTGGTGACCCTCGATAACCAGATCGACAGCTCAACGGGGACGGTCCGGCTGAAAGCTGTTTTCGATAACAA
Organism: Terriglobia bacterium; assembly: GCA_036496425.1. Classification (NCBI taxonomy): domain Bacteria; kingdom Pseudomonadati; phylum Acidobacteriota; class Terriglobia; species Terriglobia bacterium. The sequence continues at coordinate 9,364 of DASXLG010000137.1, forward strand.
AGACAATGCGCTCTTCCCGCAGCAATTCGTCAATGTCCGCCTGCTTGTGGATACTTTGACGAATCAGCTGGTAATCCCGAACGTTGCCGTTCAGAACGGCCAGCAGGGTACGTTTGTGTACGTCGTCGATCAGGATTCCAGGGTGCACATCAAGCCGGTCAAGGTCGGAATAACGACAGAAGACAAGGCCGACATTCTAAGCGGTATCACGGAGGCTGATCAGATCGTTGTCGACGGTACGGACCGGCTCGTTGAAAACGCCGTGGTCCGGGTTCGGAAAGCCGGAGAGTTGGAAAATCCTCCCGATTATGACCCGACTGCGGGACAAGGAAGCGGACGAAACGGCCGCGGCGGATTCAAGAAGGGCGATGGCAAGACCGGAAAGAAGGGGGACCGCAGAGCGAACGGGAGTTCGGGGCAATGAGTCCGTCCAGAACTTTCATCCTCCGGCCCGTGGCGACATCGCTGCTGATGGCCGGCATCATCCTCGTCGGCTTCGCGGGTTTCCAGCAGTTGCCGGTGTCCGCGCTGCCGCAGGTTGACTATCCGACCATACAAATCCAGACTTTTTATCCCGGCGCAAGTCCGGAGGTGGTGACATCGTCGATCACAGCGCCTCTCGAAAAGCAGTTCGGCCAGGTGCCCGGACTGACGCAAATGACGTCGATCAGTTCCTTCAGCAGTTCGCTCATTACGCTGCAGTTTTCGCTGGATCTCAACATCGACGTGGCCGAGCAGGAGGTGCAGGCGGCCATCAACGCCTCGCAATCGTTCCTTCCCAATAATCTGCCGGTCCCTCCGATTTACAGCAAGACGAATCCGGCCGATGCGCCGATTCTGACGCTCGCCATTACGTCAAAAACGGTACCGCTGCCGAAAATCGAAGAACTGGTCGAAACACGCATCCAGCAGAGAATTTCGCAGCTCAAGGGTGTGGGACTCGTCAGCATCAGCGGCGGCCAGCGGCCGGCAGTCCGGGTGCAGGCAAATCCGACGGCTCTCGCGTCTTATGGTCTGAGTCTCGAATCCCTGCGAACGGCGCTTGCCAGCGCCAATGTGAATCAGGCCAAGGGCAGTTTCGACGGTACGGATCAGGCATGGACGATCAACGATAACGACCAGCTCCAGGCCGGGTCCCAGTACAAGCCGATCATCATCGCTTACCGCAATGGCGCACCCGTTCGCGTTTCCGACGTCGCCACAGTCATCGACGGGGCTGAGAACACCAAACTGGCCGCATGGGTGAACGCCGACCAGTCGATCGTTCTGAATATTCAGAGGCAGCCCGGAACCAACATCATCAGCGTCGTCGATACGGTCAAAACGCTGCTGCCTCAAATCGAAGCATCGCTGCCGGAAGGAATTCATGTCGAGATCATCAGCGACCGTACCACCACGATTCGCGCCTCCGTCAAGGATGTAGAATTCGAGCTGATACTCACCACGATTCTGGTCGTACTCGTTATTTTTGTTTTCCTGCGCAGCGCGTCGGCGACGGTTATCCCCGGCATCGCCGTGCCTCTGTCACTGGTGGGTACGTTCGGGGTCATGTACCTGCTGGGCTACAGCCTGGATAACCTCTCTCTGATGGCGCTGACGATTTCTACCGGTTTTGTCGTCGATGACGCCATCGTGATGATCGAAAACATCACGCGCTATCTTGAAATGGGTGACACGCCCATGGAAGCCGCGCTCAAGGGCTCCGCCGAAATCGGATTCACGATTGTCTCGCTGACAGTTTCGCTGATCGCTGTATTGATTCCCCTGCTCTTCATGGCAGACATTGTCGGCCGACTCTTCCGCGAATTCGCCGTGACTCTTGCGGTGACGATCATATTCTCGGCGTTTGTGTCCCTGACGCTGACTCCGATGATGGCGGCCAGAATCCTGCGGCATCGTCCCGAATCCGAACGGGGACGCCTGTACCGCTGGTCGGAGTGGTGCTTCGAAAAAATCATCGAAGGGTACGGGAGAATGGTTCGAGTGGTGCTTCG
>DASXLG010000138.1 GCA_036496425.1 Terriglobia bacterium
TATGAACTCGTCCGGGACTCCTGGGCCGGTCAGTACAAGGGCGGCGCTGATTTCGAGATGTTCTGGCGGCAAGCCCTTCGGGACGGTATTGCCCCGAATTCGGCGGCCGCGCCGATCGATAAACTCGCGGTACGCCCGCTGCCCGGCGGCGCCATTCCTTCGACCGGGCAGTCTTCCGCTCCGGACAACCTCGATGTGGCATTCCGTCCGGATCCGGCTCTTTACGACGGATCGTTTGCCAACAATACCTGGTTGCAGGAGTTGCCGGCAGCGCTGACCAAACTCACCTGGGACAACGCGGTGATGATCAGTCCGAAAACATCACGCGACCTGCAGGCTTTCAACGACGACGAGGTGGATCTGATCGTCAATGGCCGTCAGATCACCGGCGGGATCTTCGTCGTTCCCGGACAGGCTGACAACACCGTCGCGGTTCATCTCGGCTGGGGCCGGACCCGCGCAGGGTCGAACGGAACGCAACGCGGCTTCAGTGCTTATGCGCTCCGGGCATCGGCTGACCCCTGGTTGGCTACCGGCGGCAGGATTCGAAAGCGCGGGACAAAGTACCAACTGGTCTCGACCCGGGATCACCATGCTACCGAAGGCCGTCACATGGTCCGCCACATGACGGCGGCCGATTACGCGAAATATCCCGATCTCATTCAGAACGCAACCCGCGTGCCCAAACCGGACGAAACCATGTACCCGCCGTACCCGGCTGTCGACAATGCGTGGGGAATGTCGGTCGACCTGAGCCGATGCGTCGGCTGCAACGCCTGCGTCATCGCCTGCCAGGCTGAAAACAACATCCCGACCGTCGGTAAGAACGAAGTGGCGCGTGGGCGTGAGATGCATTGGATGCGGATCGATACATATTTCGAAGGTCCCGCTGAAAACCCGGACGGATATTTTCAACCGATGTTCTGCCAGCATTGCGAAACGGCTCCGTGCGAGTACGTCTGTCCGGTCGAAGCAACGACCCACAGCACCGAAGGCATCAATGAAATGACCTACAACCGGTGCGTCGGCACGCGGTACTGCTCGAATAACTGCCCGTATAAAGTGCGACGCTTCAACTTTTTCGAATACGCCCAGTGGGACGTGCCTTCGTTGAAGCTGATGTACAACCCGGATGTCACCGTGCGCAGCCGCGGCGTGATGGAAAAGTGCACCTATTGCATCCAGCGGGTCAATCGGACGCGCATCAACGCGCTGAAGGAAGACCGCAAAATCCGGGACGGCGAAGTCGTCACGGCCTGCCAGCAGGCGTGTCCCGCGAATGCGCTGGTGTTTGGAAACCTGCTCGACCTGAAGAGCAAGGCCTCCAGACTGAAGGCCGAACCGCGCGACTACAGCGTTCTGGCCGATTACAACACACGCCCCAGGACCACGTACCTGGCGGCATTGAAGAACCCCAATCCGGAAATTGCCGGTCTCGATGCCGACCAACACAGGAATGGCTGACCAGAACACAACCGCTGTTTACACGCCGCCGGCAGAGCGTCCCTATCCCGGACCGCACTGGGTCACGGAAAAGATTTCGTCCCTCGTCCTGACGCCGAACACACCCATCGAGTGGCTCATCGTTTTCGGTCTCACTTTTATGGGAACGGGCGTTCTGTTAATTGCAATCACCTGGCTGCTGATCCGCGGTATCGGCATCTGGGGAGTCAACATTCCGATCGCGTGGGGATTCGCGATCGTGAACTTTGTCTGGTGGATCGGGATCGGACATGCCGGCACTCTTATCTCGGCGATCCTGCTGCTCCTTCATCAAGCCTGGCGCCAATCCATCAACCGCTTTGCGGAAGCGATGACGCTGTTCGCCGTGATGTGCGCCGGCATGTTTCCTCTTCTCCATCTCGGCCGGCCCTGGTTCTTTTACTGGTTAGCGCCTTACCCGAATACGATGGGCCTGTGGCCGCAATGGCGAAGCCCGCTCATATGGGACGTGTTCGCCGTCAGTACGTACTTCACCATTTCACTGGTCTTCTGGTACGTCGGCCTCATCCCCGACCTTGCGACCTTCAGAGACAAAGCCAAACACCGGGTCACGCAAGTCATATACGGCCTGATGGCGATGGGCTGGCGCGGCTCCGCCTATCACTGGCAGCGGTATGAAGAGGCGTATCTGATACTCGCCGGTCTGGCGACACCGCTGGTGGTTTCCGTACACACCGTCGTCAGCTTCGATTTCACGATCGCTATTCTGCCCGGCTGGCACTCAACGATCTTTCCTCCCTACTTCGTTGCCGGAGCGATTTATTCGGGTTTCGCAATGGTTTTGACTCTAGCGATTCCGCTGCGGGAGGTCTATGGCCTGAAAGAACTCATCACGATGCGGCATCTGGACAACATGGCAAAACTGCTGCTCGCCACGGGCGTGATCGTTCTCTACAGCTATGTCGACGAGGCGTTCATCGCTTACTACAGCGGCAACGTTTACGAGCGATTCGAAATCGTAAACCGTATGTTCGGACCTTACGGCTGGGTGTATTGGCTGCTGATCTTAACGAACCTTGTCATTCCACAAATCATGTGGTCGAGCCGTATGCGCAAGAGCGTGGCTGCGATTTTCGTTGTCGCGCTCTCGGTGGATGTCGGTATGTGGCTGGAACGCTTTGTCATCGTGGTGGTCAGCCTGCACCGTGACTTCCTGCCGTCGATATGGGGCATGTATATCCCGACGATCTGGGATTGGGCCACATTCGCGGGATCGATCGCGTTGTTTGTGACGCTGTTCCTGCTCTTTTTCCGGCTGCTTCCGCCGATCTCCATGTTCGAGATAAAAAAAGTTCTGCACCAACCGGAGGTTTCAGCCAGGCCATGAACGCGAAACCCATTTACGGCCTGCTCGCGGAGTTCAAAGAGCCGGAGAAACTCGTTGAGATTGCCACGCGCGCAAGAGAGTCCGGGTACCGGCGGATCGACGGATTCTCGCCATATCCTGTCGACGGACTCGCCGAAGCGCTTGGATCGCACCACACCAAAATCCCGGTGATCGCTCTAGCCGGCGGATTAACCGGCGGCCTCGGCGGCTATTTCATGCTCTACAGCTCGAGTGTTGCTTTCTATCCGATCAATGTCGCCGGCCGGCCTTTTCACAGCTGGCCGATGTTCATTCCGATAACTTTTGAATTGACGATTTTATTTTCCGGTCTTTTTACCGCCATCGGAATGCTGGCTCTCAACGGCCTTCCGAAACCGCATCATCCGGTTTTTGCGTTGCCGCAATTTTCGCTCGCAACCGACGATCGATTTTTCTTCTGCATTGAAGCGAGGGATCCCTCGTTCGATGAGGAAAAGTGCCGGGCGTTTCTGAATCAGTTTGATCCGGTCGGAGTTTATGCTGTTGATGAGACCTAGTGCACAAAAGGTCGGCGAGATGGACATTCCCCGCCTTTCCAAGGCGGGGTGCCCGAGCGATCCAACGTTAGAACGCTCGGGCGGGGCGGTTATCCAGGAACCGCGAAGCGCACCTTATTGGTTGAAGTTACTAACCACCCCGTCTGCGCCGCTAAGGAACGGAACCTTTTTATTCATGGCGCAGCCACCCCTCCTTGGAAAGGAGGGGAGTGTGGTTATGTCGGCGAAACTGTTCAGGTGTTATATCTCTCGGCTGCCCCTCTGCATCTTATTGTTCCTCGCCGCTACATCCTGCCGGCAATCAATGGCAAACGAACCGCGTTACCGGACCTACCAGGAAAGCGGATTTTTCCCCAACGGGAGTTCTGCGCGGCCTATTCCTGAAGGAACGGTGTCTCAGGAGATGGACCTCGACGTACACCTTGTCGATGGCAGCGTAGACGGACAGCCCGCGGCGACCTTCCCCTTTCCGATAACACTCGATGTCCTGCAACGCGGCCGGCAGCGGTTCGATATTTTCTGCACGCCCTGTCATGACCATGTCGGAACCGGGCAGGGCATGGCGGCGCGCCGGGGATTTCGCATGCCGCCGCCTTCGTTCCATATCGATCGGCTTCGGGCGGAACCGCCGGGATATTTCTTTCAGGTGATCACCAAGGGTTTTGGCGTGATGCCGTCATATGCGTTTCAAATCCCTGTCCGGGACAGATGGGCGATCGTCGCCTACGTTCGCGCCCTGCAATTGAGCTGGAATGCGACCACTGCGGACGTTCCGCCGGACGAACTCAAGAAACTGGAGGCGCAGAAGCAATGAGCCGGACACAGGCCATCGAAGATGAAATCCGCCGCTTCCATGCTCCTTTTCTCGCTGTCGGAGTTGTCGGGCTGGTGGCTTGCGCCATCGGTTTTGCCTTTTCGCCACAACAATTCTTTCGCTCGTATCTCTTCGCATACCTGTTCTGGCTGAGCATTGGATTGGGTTGTCTGCCGGTGCTCATGCTTTATCACCTGGTCGGTGGAGCGTGGGGTTACAGCATCCGGCGGATACTCGAGTCCGGTACGCGAACCATCCTGCTGCTGGGCATTCTGTTCATTCCGGTTCTCGCCGGTATGCGCCAGATCTATACCTGGGTCGATCCCGTAAATCCCGCCGTCGGAGAAGCGGTGCTCAAGAAGAGCGCCTACTTGAACGTTCCTTTCTTCATCGCCCGTGCCGTTTTCTTCTTCATCCTGTGGTGGTTTTTTGCCAACCGCCTGAACCGGTGGTCGGCGGCGCAGGACGAAACGGGAGATATCGGGTTGTTGCGCCGGTTTGGGCGGCTGAGCGGCCCCGGTATCACGCTTTGCGGTTTCACAGTCACGTTCGCGCTTATCGATTGGGCAATGTCGCTCGAGCCGAGATGGTTTTCAACCGTCTACGGAATGTTATGGTTTATGGACCTCGCGCTCTCGGCCCTGGCATTTTCGATAGTCGTCTTCACGTTTCTCGGCGATCGCCATCCCCTTTCGGAAGTGGCGCGGCCCGAGCATCTGCACGACCTCGGCAATCTTCTGTTCGCGTCATTGATGCTCTGGGCATATCTGTCGTTCTGCCAGCTGCTGATCATATGGTCCGGGGACGTTCCCGAGGAAATCAGCTGGTACCTGAGCCGGCTTCGGCACGGCTGGGAGTGGACAGCCCTTGTCTTGATCGGATTCCAGTTTTTCGTTCCCTGGTTCCTCTTGCTTTCGCGGCGAAACAAGCGGCAGCGGCGGAGACTGGGCTACATCGCGCTGCTCGTTCTCGGTATGCGCATCGTGGACACATTCTGGATGATAACGCCGGCTTTTTATCCGGACGGGTTTTCGCTGCACTGGCTCGATCCCGTAGCCCTGGCAGGGATCGGCGGAATCTGGCTGGCGATTTACGCGCGCCAGCTCCTGGCCATGCCTCTTCTGGCGCTTAATGATCCGAACACGGTTCCCCATAAAGCGATATGAGTTCGAACGAAGAAGATAAGCATCGAGGTCACGAACATTCGGATTGGAACCTGAACTGGGTTCTGGGCGGAGTGATTACTCTCGTCATATCGGTCGCGGTGATGCTTAGCGCATCGTGGTGGATCTTCCGCGAGTTTCAAGGTTGGGCGGCAAATCGCCGGATGGGAACTGTAGTCGTTCCCCTGGCGCCACCGGAGCCGCGGCTCCAGGTCTCGTCGACTGACGATTGGACCGCGATGCTGGAAAGAGAGCAGGCGATCCTGCACTCCTATGGATGGGTCGACCGGTCCCGCGGCATCGTCCGGATCCCCATCGAGCGTGAAATGGAACTCGTCGCGAAGCGCGGGTTCCCGGCCGCACCCGTGAAGGGAGGACCCCAAAAATGAGCCGCAGAGGATTTTGCCTGAAAAGCCGCGCAGCTGTATACGGATGCACTTTCATGGTGCTCATCAGCATTGCCGCGGCGCCTTTTACGATGGCCCAGCAATCCCGGCCTTCGATACTCAAGGAAGTGGGGATCGACCAGCATCTGGGTGAGCAGATCGATCTAAGTCTTCAGTTTCGCGATGAGACCGGCAGTGCAGTCCCTCTTTCAAAATATTTTCACGGCAAGCCGGTTGTTCTCGCGCCGGTTTACCTGACGTGCTCGACGCTCTGCCCGATGACGCTGAACAGCCTGATGGAAGCGCTGCGGGTCATCAATTTCAATGCGGGTAAGGACTTCGAAGTCGTGGTGTTCAGTTTCGATCCGAAGGAAGGACCGGCGATGGCGGCGCCCGCAAAAGCCCGCTACGTCCGGGACTACAACCGGGCCGGCGCCACAAATGGGTTCCATTTTCTGACGGGCAGCGAAGAGTCTATTCGCGCGCTGACAAATGACATCGGCTTTTATTACAAGTGGGACGACACCTCCGGACAATGGGCGCATGCGACAGGCATTATGGTCGCCACGCCTGAAGGCAAACTGAGTCAGTACTTCTACGGGCTCGAATATTCCGCGCGCGATCTGCGCTTAAGCATGGTCCAGGCTTCGCGGGAAGCCATCGGAAACATTGTCGATCGGGTCTTGCTCTACTGCTATCAGTACGATCCTGCCACCGGGAAATACGGCCTGGTCGTCATCCGGACCGTTCGGCTCTTCGGGGCGGCGACGGCGCTGGGTCTGTTCGCGTTTATGTTCGTGATGTTCCGCCGCGACGCCCGGACAGGAAGACTGTAATGGACCACTGGGTCCAGCTATTTCCTGTCAGCGCGTCAACGCACGCCGATGCGGTGGATCATTTGTTCTATTTCCTGCTCATTGTCTGCGTGTTCTTTGCGGTGCTGATCTTTGCCTTGATCCTCGTCTTTTCCATTCGCTATCGCAGGACTGTTCATCCGGTTGCCGAACAGACGAAGAGCTCCATCGGACTGGAGCTGTTCTGGACCATCGTGCCGTTCCTGATCACGCTTGTCATGTTCATCTGGGGCTCGAAGGTCTATACCGACGGCGAGATTCCTCCGCGCGGCGCCCAGGATGTCTATGTCGTCGGGAAGCAGTGGATGTGGAAAGTCCAGCATCCCGAAGGCAGACGCGAGATCAATGAATTGCACGTCCCGGAAAACACGCCGATCAAAATCACGCTTACGTCGCAGGACGTGATCCACAGCTTTTATATCCCGGCCCTGCGCATCAAGCAGGACGCGGTGCCCGGCCAATACCGGACGCTATGGTTTCAGGCGACGCGGCCCGGCACCTATCACTTGTTCTGCGCTGAATATTGCGGAACCAATCATTCAAAAATGATCGGCAGCGTCTTCGTCATGGAGGAAAACGAATATCAGGCCTGGCTTGCGGGAGCCAATGATATGCAGCCACTGGAGGCAGGCGCGAAATTATTCGTCGAATACGATTGCATCAACTGTCATGGCACCGGAATCCGTGCCCGGGCGCCCACGCTGGGCGGCCTGTACGGCACATATGTCCTGCTGGCCGACGGCAGGCGGGTTCTTTTCGATGAGGACTACATTCGCGATCAATTGACGGATCCGGCTTCGAAGAGAGTGGCCGGCTTCAACCCGGACATGCCGCTGTTCAAAGGGCAACTCACGGAAGAGCAGATCATCGATCTGATCGCTTATTTGAAGTCCCTTAGCTCCGGAGCCACGCCGGCGGAAACGAGGCAGAAATGAGCACTTATGAAGAAGCTCTACGCGAGAATTACCTGACTAATAAACTCGGATGGAAATCCTGGTTTTTCACCAGAGATCACAAGCGTATCGCCCTCATGTTCCTGATGACCGTGACGCTGTTCTTCTTCGTCGGCGGCACCTTTGCAACGCTGATGAGGCTGAATCTGATGACGCCGGAGGGCGCACTTTTCACTGCCGAGACCTACAACAAGCTGTTCTCGATGCACGGCATTATCATGGTGTGGTTCTTTCTGATTCCTTCCATACCCACCGTCTTCGGAAATTTCCTCATTCCGATGATGATCGGCGCCCGCGATCTTGCATTCCCGCGGTTGAATCTCCTGAGCTGGTACCTGCTGGTTTTCGGGGGAATATTCGAGCTTTACGCGATTCTCACCGGGGGCGTGGATACCGGATGGACGTTCTACACGCCGTACAGCAGTCAATTCGCGAACACGCATGTTGTGGCGGCGCTGGCCGGAATCTTCATTTCGGGTTTTTCATCGATCCTGACCGGCTTGAACTTCATCGTCACCATCCACAAGCTTCGAGCTCCCGGGATGACCTGGCGGCGCCTGCCGTTGTTTGTCTGGTCGATCTATGCCACGGCTGTGATTCTGGTCCTTGCCACCCCGGTGCTGGCGATCTCGCTGACTCTGGTCGCGATCGAGCGGCTGTCCGGAGTTGGGATTTTCGATCCGGCGCTCGGCGGCGACCCGCTGTTATTTCAACACCTGTTCTGGTTTTACTCGCATCCCGCGGTATACATCATGATTCTTCCCGGCATGGGCGTGGTCAGCGAACTGATCACGACACACGCGCGGCGTCGCATCTTCGGATACGAATTCGTCGCCGGCGCGAGTGTCGCCATTGCGGTGCTGGGGTTTCTGGTGTGGGGGCACCACATGTTCGTAGCCGGCCAGTCGCCGTATGCGAACATGATTTTTTCGATCCTCAGCTTCGCGGTTTCGATTCCTTCGGCAATTAAAGTCTTTAACTGGACCGCCACACTCTACAAGGGGTCGATTTCGTTCTCGGCGCCAATGCTTTATGCCCTGGGTTTTATCGGCTTGTTCACAATCGGCGGGCTGACGGGTCTGATTCTGGCCACGATCGCCGTGGACGTCCATGTGACGGATACGTACTTCGTCATCGCGCATTTTCACTACATCATGGTTGGCGGGATGGTCATGGCGTACATGGGCGCGATGCACAACTGGTGGCCCAAGATGACCGGACGTCTCTATCACGAAGGTTGGGCGCAGTTTTCCGCACTGACGATATTTGTCGGCTTCAATCTCACATTCTTCCCGCAGTTCATTCTGGGATACCTCGGAATGCCGCGGCGCTATCACGCATATCCACCCGAGTTTCAGGTCCTGAACGTCATGTCCACGGCGGGGGCATCGATCCTTGCCGTAGGTTACCTCGTACCGCTCGGCTACCTGCTCTGGTCGTTGTGGTATGGAGAGCGGGCGCCGGAGAATCCGTGGGAGGCCACCGGTCTGGAATGGCAAACGGCATCGCCGCCGCCGCCCGACAACTTCGAAAGTACGCCGGTCGTCACCGAGGAGGCTTACGCCTATGGCCATGCGAGCTGAGCATCAGTTCGACGACATCGAGCAGCAGCGCGACGCCGCATACACAGGCATGTGGGTCTTTTTGTCGACCGAGGTTCTGTTTTTTGGCGCTGTTTTCTTTGCCTACATCCTCTACCGCGGCCTGTACTATCAAGCCTTTGTGCAGGGCAGCCGGGAGCTCAGCATCTGGATGGGCGGCCTGAATACTGCAATACTGCTCTGCAGCAGCCTCTTCATGGCCCTGGCCGTCCATGCCGCTCAGAGAGGCCGGACCAATCAGCTGGTGATGTACCTCATCATAACGGAGATCGTCGGAGCCGTGTTCCTGGGCATCAAGTTCCTGGAGTATTACCAGCACTACAAGGATCACCTGATACCGGGAATGGGCTTCGGTTATGGCGGCGCGAATGCGAACCGCGTCGAATTGTTCATGGTGTTCTACTTTATTTTGACGGGAATGCACGCGGTGCACATGATTATCGGGCTTGGCGTGCTGTCGGCGCTCGCCATCCTTGCGACGCGCGGTAAATTCGAAGGCGGCTACTACGATCCTGTCGACATCGGCGGGCTGTATTGGCATTTTGTGGATATCGTCTGGGTCTTCATTTTCCCGCTGCTCTATCTGGTAAAGAGAACCGGCGTATGAGCGAGCATATCGTTCCGCCGAGTACCTACTTCGCCGTTTGGGCTGCGCTGCTCATTCTTCTTGGCGCAACGATCGGCCTTGCTTACTTTCCGCTGGGTCCGCTGAACGTGGTGGCGGCTATTACGATCGCGTTTGCGAAGGCAATTCTCATCGTGCTGTTCTTCATGCAGGTCAAATACAAGGCCCGCATGATGGCGGTGTTCGTATGTGCCGGACTTTTCTGGCTGGCGATCATGTTCTCCCTGACCATGGGAGATTACATGACACGAAGCTGGCTGCCCCATCCGACAGAATGGGTCGGGGAGATGCCGAAGTAGTCCATTTCCCCACCTTTGTTTGAGTTAAAATGGCATTGACTATATGGTGCCACAATGAATGCGCGTCTCATTATTGATAAGGCGGGCCGTGTCGTCATTCCCAAACCGCTGCGGGAAGAGTTGCACCTGGAGCCCGGCGACGCTCTTGAGATGGAGAGCAATGGGGAGCAGATCATCCTGCGTCCGGTCCGGGGGACGGGACCACTCACGAAAGAACGGGATGTCTGGGTGTTTCACAGCGGGCAGGCCCTGCCCACCTCAGCGACCGACGAAATGCTGCAACAGATCCGCGAGGAACGTGACTTAGCCAATCTCGGCCAAGGTGAATGAAGGGATTGTGATAGATCGGTGTTGGTCCCGTATTCTACGGTGACCACGTTCACCATGAAGCCAGCCTCGATCTGTTCGTCCAATTCGACAAGGCAAATGGCTGTTGCGGCGCACACAGCCTGGCCGAGATCTTTTCCACATTGACCCGGATGCCCGGGAAACACCGCATTAGCGGCGAGCAGGCGATGCTGTTCATCGGCAGCATACGCGAGAGGCTTTCGGTCGTTTCTCTGAACGGTGATGAATACGCCGATGCGCTGGAGGCATCAGCCGCTCTGGGCATCGTGGGCGGCGGCATTTATGACGCCATGCTGGCACATTGCGCCATCAAAGCCCAAGCGGAAGCGATTTATACCTGGAACGGACGCCACTACACACTATGTGGACCCGATGTCACCAGCCGTCTGCGGACGCCTTAGAACTCATCGGGCCGGCAGTCTCATGTACGTGATACGCGCCATGACTGCGTAAAGTGGTGTACGTCAAACCGAGGCAGGGTCACATCCGCCATATCTGATAATTTGCCGTTATAGAGTTTCAGGCTGCCTTTGCGCCAGACAAAATTCCCGGTGCCACCTTTCGTATTCTGGGTACCGGCCAAATGCGCGCCGGATCGCCGAATTGGCCGTCGGCCCCCTGGCAGCCCAGGAGATGAGGTCCTCTCAAGGTCGTTCGTTTAATAGAGACCTGGGAAAAAGAAGGTGAATCGAGAATAGCCTGCGATCTGGCGGACAACACCGCCGCACCCCCTACAAGGGGAATCAAACACAACAAAACGCTGCGCATTGCGTTCATGAAAGATTTGAACTCCGAAATCCGATTTCTAATTCCGAAACCGGAATTCGAACTCCGAAATCCGAATTCTGGTTCCGAGAATCGGATTTGAGCTCCGAAAACCGTTTTCTAATTCCGAAACCGGAATTCGAATTCCGAAATTCGAATTCCAGCTCCGAAAACCAGATTTGAATTCCGAAAACTGATTTCTAATTCCGAAACCGGAATTTGAACTCCGAAATTCGAATTCCAGTTCCGAAAACCGGATTTGAACTCCGAAACCGGTTTTCTAGTTCCGAAACCGGAATTCGAACTCCGAGATTCGAATTCTAGTTCCGAAAACCGGATTTGAACTCCGAAAACCGTTTTCTAGTTCCGAAATTCGAATTCGAATTCCGAAATTGGAATTCCAGCTCCGAAAATCGGATTTGAACTCCGAAACACGATTTCGAATTCCGAAACCGGAATTCGAACTCCGAGATTCGAATTCTAGTTCCGAAAACCAGATTTGAATTCCGAAAGCCGATTTCTAATTCCGAAACCCGAATACGCGCAAAGAAAGGGCGTGACCGAAATCGAAGTGGCGCGGCTATAACCTTATACGTGCTTGGCGACGAAATCCTGATCGGACAAACAGCCCTCGAATCCATGGACCTGCACGTGGATTGTCTCAAGCAGAGACTCATCCCGAATCCGAAGCATCCCGACGGCCCCGTCCACCGTGTTTGAGACCTCTCAGGCAAAAAAATACTTCGACTCGAGCACCTGGCGAATATCCAGGTTGCCGCTCTGCGGAAGTTCGGGGAACTGGATGTCCGGATGGGCGGCCCGCTGTTCGTTGAAGAAATTCTGGAGTACCGGTTCGGAATAAATACGGACGAATTCCTCCCGAAGGACGCGATGAAGCAGATGGACGTCGGCTGCATGGACGCCGAAGCTGTCGTGGACCATGGCGAAATGGTGAATACCTTCGGCTTTGAGCCGGTTGATGGTGCGCACCATATGCGCGGCATCAAAAGAATGAACCAGGTGGGCGACGATGCCGTCGGCCTGTTTTCTCCAGTCGATCTTTTGGGTTTCATCCTCCACCTGGATCACCAGCGTGCGATCCAACGTCGCGAGGCGTACTTTTTTCGGTTTCCGGGGTTCATGAACCACGAGAAAACCCGTGGGCGCGGTCCAGGCAATCCCTCGATTCGCCTTGGCGAGGACCATGGCGGCTTCACGAAGGCAGGCCATGATCTTGCCCGCCTCGACGGCGACTTCGGGAATGCATTCCTCCAGGACTTTCGCCAGATACCAGGCACATTTCTTCGGATCTTTGCATGCGTTTATGAGCTTGGAATCGAGAAGTTGCCTGGAGATCGTCCGGCGCGTGACACCGTATGGCTTCGTCATCGTTGCGGGTTTGACGTCGTCGCGACCGATGGTTCCGGCTTCGAGCAGTTGCCGGGCGGCCTCTGCATCCTCCGGGTTTGGCCGGTAATTTTCGACGGCCATTCGGATGCGCCGGTTCACGAGATCGGCGACTATCTGGTAAATATCCTGCGGCACCTCGAAAGGCAGGAGGTTCGTGGCGCGCCCGCCGATGGGATCGCAGCCCATCGCGCTGAGGTGCTGGTATCCGTTGCAGCTGCCGTCCATGCTGATCGGCAAATGCGAAAGGAAATTCGGACCTTCCTCGACATAGCCTTTCCACTCCAGGCAGGCGGCCAGGAACATCCACGGTTTATCGGCTTCGTCCCAGAATCGGTGAGGACGAAGCGGATCGGCCGCGAAGCCCAGGATTTCCTGTTCGTGTTGATGGACCCAGGCCAGGAGTTCTTCGAAAGAGACTTTCTTCCCTTTCCAGTAGCAATTGGCAAGGTGGATCGCCAGCCAATACGCGCCGTGCTCGCCAAGCGGCTTGCCTTCCGGGAAATAGAGCAAAGACCGTCCGATGTCGTCCGACTGCGGATTCATCAGTTGAGGTACGGGATAGGCGCGGCCCCGGTAATCCAACTGGTAGGGGAAATAGATGTGCGCCTCATCCAGCAAGCGTTCCGCGGCCGATAGCCGCAGCGACATGATGTTCTGAAGACCTTTGATGCGGGTGTTCATATTGAAGGTGTCGGCGCGTTCCCGGTTCCGTTTTTTGATCTGTTGAGGATCGGCGTCCTCCGGCAATCGGGGAGGGAGTTCCTTAAACCTATGCGTCTTCAACCCGAAGAGCAGATTGCCTGCGTCCCAGGCTTTGCGCATGATCCGATAAATCTCCGGATGGATGCGGTAAGCCGTATCCTGCAGCGCATTCAGGGCCGATAAAACGATCGAAAGGTCCACCCTTCCACAGCGTTCTTTCGCCCGCTTCGTCTGGTGTTTCATAAGTTTCAAGTCGCTCATCAGATAGCCGCCTCCGGCGAGCGACGTCCAGGCGCGAGGCGGAATAATCATCGGCATATGGACCGGAGTCGGCAAAGACTCGAGCGTCGACGGGTGATTGGCGATCCAATCGCCGGCTGCTTCTGTGAGCGCAACAGTTTGCGGTGTTTTTGTGCGTTTGCCCGAACCTTCCCGGACCGTCCGCAACTCGAAGATCGGCTGCCCTTCGAAAAGAGCAAAACGGACTGCCAGCGCGATCAGTCTTTCACCGAGATGATAGGAGCGGTAGTTGTTGGACCAGTCGTCGGTATCGTCGAGCTTGCGCGCCAACTCCTGAGCACGTTTCGCGGCGTTCCGGTTGCGGTTCCGGGAAAGCAATTCATGGTAGATATCCACCTGCCTCTTTCGAAGGCGATCGTAAATTCTTTCAAGCCGGCAGCGCTGGCCGATCTCATAGGCAACGGCGGTGAGGGCCGGCGCCTGACCTTCATCAAATTCCGACCAACTGATGGCATTAAATAATGTGCCGATGGTGATCAGAGCCAGCTTTTCATGGATGATCGACAAAAGAGCCGTTCCATGGCTGGGCAGCTTCGGGACAGTCTTCAATACCAGTTGTTCATCAAAGATCGCGTTCGCGAGCGCTTCCAGAGAGTCACTCAGCAGATGTTTTACGGGCTTTGCGTCGGTCGCAAGCTGATATGCGCGGTTTTTGAAGTGTCGAACAACGCCGTCCTGGATGTTGTCGGCTTCGAGTTTAAGTTGTCGCTCTATGTCATTCATAGCTAACGTGTTCCTCGGCTGTCACAGATAACTGACGCTATTGGAATAAAGAGCGTCAGTTTTGGAGCTCGATTCTATTTAACTTAGATCGCGGGTTTATACCGCAGAAAGGAGGAAAAAGCCATGAAGAAACAACCGACCATTAAGGCGGCGACCGGTTTCCGTAATATGAAGCCGGATGCTGTCTATTCTGTAGCGAACGCCATCTACACGGGGCTGGAAGGGAATGCCAACATTCCGGCTCCGCCGTCGCCGTTCGATCTGCCGACGTTGCTTGCGGCCAACCAATCATTGTCCGCGGCGAATTCGGCGGCATTGGACGGAGGCATGAAAGCCGTAGCTCAACGGGACCATCAGAAGGAAGTTGTCGTGAAGCTTCTGAAACAGCTCGCTGGATATGTCGAAGCGAACTGTAAGGACGACATGACGATCTTTCTCTCGTCTGGTTTCAAAGCCCAGTCTTCCACGAAGACGAAGGCAGCGACGGCTTCCGATGCGATCCGGTATTTCAAGCCGGGTCCGTCGAGTGGCCAGGCCCAGGGCAGACTTGTTGCTGTCCCGGGCGCAGGCAGCTATGAATTGCGTTGGGCGCCGGTTCCGGCCGGCGGTGTTCCGAACGTATGGATTAGCCAGCCGGTCACGAACGTCCGTTCAGTGACGGTCATCTCGGGCTTGACGCCGGGTACCACCTACGCGTTTCAAGCTCGTGCCGTCATCCAGTCCGCTTACACGGATTGGAGTGATTCCGTCGTGCTGATGGCGACCTAGTCTCGTCCCAATTAGGGGCCATGGGGTAAAACCCATGGCCCCTAAAAAATCGCTGCTTTTGCGCTTATCGGAACTCCGGTTACTGTTTCATATTCTGGTTTAAATCACCTGCGGAGCCAGGGTCCCCGGAGCATGCTACGCTTCCGGTGTGGAAAAGATCTTCGAGCTTCTTCGGCAGATGGAATCCGATGGAGTCATCGGCCGCTATGCAATCGGCGGGGCGATTGGCGCGGTTTTCTGGCTGGAGCCGATGACGACGAAGGACATTGACGTGTTTGTTCTTCTTCCACGCTCACCCGGCGGCGCTCTACTCACGTTAAGCCCTATATACAACTACCTTCAGGCGCGAGGGTACGTTGCCAGCGGCCAATACCTGTTGATCGAGGGCTGGCCGGTGGAGTTCATACCTCCAGGCTCTCCACTGGTTGAAGAGGCGTTGACGGAAGCTGTCGAGCGCGATGTGGACGGAACTGCGACGCGGGTATTCACAGCAGAGCACCTTGCCGCCATTTGTCTGCAGGTTGGACGGGCGAAGGATTTCGAACGGCTTACCCGTTTCGTCGAACAGGGGGCGCTTGATGCAGAGAGGTTTGAAGCAATCATTC
>DASXLG010000139.1 GCA_036496425.1 Terriglobia bacterium
TTTACTGTGACACTTCGTGAACTTTCCGGCAGCCCGAATCCGTAATACTCTCAAAGGAGTTCTTTGATGAAATTACCCGGCGGCCAACTCCGACAGGTTTTGCGGCGCCTGTTCCGTTCGCCGATGTTCACTTTTGTGGCGATTCTGACGCTGGCGCTCGGCATCGGAGCAAACACCGCCATCTTCAGCGTCATCGATGGCGTGCTGCTCAAGCCGCTGTCCTATCCCCACCCGGAACAATTGATCAGCCTCTCGCTGACCGCGCCATGGATTAACATTCCAGAGCTGACCGATTCTCCTTCCGTCTACTTCACCTTTCGCGGTCAGAACCGGAGTTTCGAGGACGTCGGTGTCTTCACGGGCAATACCGTAAGCGTAACCGGCATTGCGGAACCTGAGCAGGTGCGGTCTCTTCTGGTTACGGACGGCGTGATTCCGATCCTGGGCATTTCTCCTGCCTTGGGACGTTCCTTTACGCGCAAAGATGATTCGCCCGGCAGCCCAGACACCGTCATTCTGACGCAGGGTTATTGGCGGCGCAGATTCAGCGGGGATCGTTCGATTATCGGCCGGCGCATTCTGATCGACGGCAAAGCGCGAGAGGTAATTGGGGTGATGCCGCAAAACTTCCGGTTCCTGGATATGGACGTCGCGCTGATCCAACCTTTTCGATTCGACCGGAGCAAGACGTTTCTCGGCAACTTCAGCTTCGAAGGACTCGCGAGACTCAAGCCGGGCGTGACTTTGGCGCAGGCCAACGCGGATGGAACACGCATGCTGCCGATCGTCAACAGGAGTTTTCAAGCTCCCCCCGGCTTCAGCGCGAAAATGTTTGAGCAGGCGCGTATTGCTCCCGCATTTCGGCCATTCAAACAAACCATGATTGGCGATGTGGGCGCCGTTTTGTGGGTATTGATGGGAACCATCGGCATTGTGTTGCTCATCGCGTGTGCAAATGTAGCGAATCTTCTTCTGGTGAGGGCGGAGTCGCGGCATCTCGAACTGGCCATTCGCGCTGCGCTCGGAGCAAGCCGGGCGCGTATCGCCGGCGAACTTTTGCTCGAGAGCATGACTTTGGCCGCGCTAGGCGGCGCGTGCGGTCTGCTGGTTGCGTTTGGCGCGCTACGGCTGCTTGTGGCGATGGCTCCCGCCGGACTTCCACGCCTGGCTGACATCGGTATCGACGCACCGGTCCTCGCGTTCAGCCTGGGGGTGTCCTTGCTAGCTGGTCTGTTGTTCGGTTCGATACCCGTCTTCAAACACGCGGGTGCGCGCTTGGGGACCGGTATGCGGGAAGGCGGACGCGGCCTTAGCCAGACGAGAGAACGCCATCGGGCGCGGAATGTTCTGGTAGTGGCGCAGGTCGCTCTCGCACTGGTTCTACTCATCAGCTCAGGCTTGATGATCCGCACCTTTCGGACGATGATGCGGATTCAGCCCGGTTTCGCGGATCCGGCTCATGTGCAGACGTTCACTGTCTCCATTCCGGAAGCGCAGGTAAAAGATCCTGAAAAAGTTCTGCGCATGCAGAACGACATGCTCGACCAGATCCGGCGCGTGCCGGGCGTCTCCTCAGCCGGCATGACATCGGCGCTTCCGATGGACGGGAACAGCAGTTCCGATGTCCTCTTTGCGCGGGATCGGGTTTACAAGGAAGGGCAGCTTCCGCCGATCCGCCGCTTTGTGTTCATCTCACCGGGGCTGCACGCAACACTGGGCACACCGCTCATGGCCGGCCGCGATCTCACCTGGACGGAAATTTACGGCCATGCGCCCGGAGTTCTCATTTCTGAAAGTTTTGCGCGTGAATATTGGCGCACACCCGCCGGCGCGCTGCACCAGCAGATTCGCGAGGGCATGAACGATCCATGGCGCGAGATCGTCGGCGTGGTGGGAGACGTCTATGCGGACGGTGTAAACAAGAAACCACCAACAACCGTGTATTGGCCGCCTTTGCTCGATAATTTCTGGGGCGATAAGCAATCCATTCAACGCGGTATGTCCTTCGTCGTGCGCAGCCCACGCGCTGGGTCTGAAAGTTTTCTCAAGGAGATCCGGCAGGCGGTGTGGTCGGTGAATCCCAACGTTCCCGTGGCGGTCGCGCGTACGCTCGATCAGATCTATCGAAAGTCGATGGCGCGTACCTCGTTCACGCTAGTGATGATGGCGATCGCAGCCGGCATGGCTCTCCTACTCGGAGTCGTGGGGATTTATGGCGTAATTGCCTATTCGGTTTCGCAGCGGACCCGGGAGATTGGCATCCGCATGGCACTCGGGGCGCGGCGGCATGAATTAACGGCGATGTTTGTCCGGCATGGAATACTCCTGACTGGCGCCGGGGCAGCCATTGGGTTGATTGTCGCTTTCGCGGTGATGCGGCTGATGTCGTCGCTGCTGTTTCACGTGAGTCCGGCGGACCCGCTCACCTATTTAGTGGTTTCGCTGGGGCTCGTCGTAATTGCGGCGCTCGCAAGCTACTTGCCTGCGCGCCGCACTGCGGGGGTGGATCCGTCGGAAGCTCTTAGGGCGGAGTAGTTACTGGCGGAGAGGGGATTCGAACCCCGGTCGAACTCGACGGCCGGCGTCAAACGTGCGGGAACGATCACGACAACACAACGTTTAAACCGGCAGATGCAAGACGCGCGGCTGTGCACGTGTCAGCCAGCTGCGGGTTCGCCACCTTGCTTACTTGGTGAGATCGGCTCGCCGACGCAAGATGAGAAGGACAAACACGCCGGCAGCCATATAGCCTAACGAAACTGGCTCCGGAACGGAAATCGCGAAGACGGCCAGGTTACTTCCCTCGAGGCGTCCGTTGGGATTATCGGACGACGTGTTGACGAACTCGCCTAGCCCAGTTGCC
>DASXLG010000140.1 GCA_036496425.1 Terriglobia bacterium
CGCGGCGGCACGCAGATTTCTCGAAGACGAGTGCGGATACACGCTGGACGACTTCATCGACCTGGCGATCGGATGCCGCAGCGACATCGACGAGAGCGCCGCGGCGTTCGGCATCGCGATCGGAAAATCGGTGAGCAGCCAGGACCTCGTCGAGGAGGCGCGGCGCGTGGCACTCGAAACGGCCCTTGATGCCGCGTTCGATCTCGAATCGCTGGAACACGAATCCGATCGCCTTCCGCCGGTGCAGTGCGGAGCGGAAAGCGCCAGGCGGTAGGTCCCACCTAGAGGGGCGGAAAGTCGGGCTTGCAACGCGGAAATGGGGTTGACCGAATTGGCGTTTTTCGTTGCGCTGGCTCGTCGGTACAGGGATGTTTCCTAAGGATCCAAGGGAATGGAGAATTGTCATGGACGACGACAGGACATTGATCGTTGATGAGCCGACGAAGCCGCGACTCGGGGCCCGGCTGTATGCGCTGTTGAAAAGCCGGCTTCGCTGGAAGGAAACCGCGGGCGACTTGCGAAAGACGATCAAGGCGCGAGAGATCGAGTTACGGGACGTTCGAGCCAGCCGAGCGAAATGGAGAAGCGATGCCGGTGAGGCCCGAGCGCGCGTAGGTGAACTGGAGAAGGAAGCGGCGCAACTGCGAGAGCAATTGACGGCCGTTAAAAAAAAGTAGATGAACCGGATGTTCAGGAAATCGCCGTGTCTCCCCACGCGGCACGGGTCGTCGAAGGGGAGTTGCTGTGGAAGGACGAGGAGCCGAAAGGAGGCCAATACCCGGCGGGATTAATGACGTTCTGGGCGTGCCTGGTGATCGAGGCGGGCGTTTCCCTCCGCGGGGTGGAGCGGATTCTGCTGGTGCTCAATGAAACATTCGGTCTGCGGTTGCCCATCCCCGATTGGACGACGGGACGGACGTGGATCCTCCGTCTGGGGCTTTGGGAACTGCGTCGTCCCTTACCGAAAGCGGGGCCAGGGGTGAGGTGGGGATGGGTCGCCGATCATGCCGTCCAGATTGGCACCCTGAAAGTGCTCCTGGTTCTGGGAGTCAGGCTAGAGATGTTGCCCAAGACCGGCCCTTGGGATCCGCTGCAGATGCAGGACATGCAGTTGATCGGGCTGATTCCGATGAGTCCGTCCAACGCGAAGGCTGTCGACGAGGCATTGGAGACGTTGATCGCCCGGACGGGATTGCCGGATGTGATCGTCAATGACCTCGGGGCCGATCTGCACGGCGGAGTGAAACGCTTCTGCGAACGACACCCAGAGACGCTGGAGATTTATGACGCGGCCCATAAAGGGGCCTGCCTGCTGAAGGCCCGGTTGGAAAAAGACGAACACTGGAAGAAATTTCAGAGCCTGTGCGGACAAACGCGGGTCCAGGTCGTGCAAACGGAACTGGCGTGCGTGATGCCGCCACGGCTGCGGATGAAGAGCCGCTATATGAATCTGGATCCGGTTCTGAGTTGGGCGGTCTGGGCTTGGGGCTTGCTGCGAGAGAGCCGTGCTGGCCGGCCGCCACTGGATATCACGGCCGCACGCATGGAAGAAAAGCTGTCCTGGCTCGATGAATTTGAGGAAAAACTTCCGGAATGGCTGGAATGGCTGGAGCAAATCGAGGCCATGCTGGAGACGGTCCGCCAACAGGGCCATTCGCGTGAGACTCCGGCGCTGCTCAAGTCGCGGATGCCGGCGGCGTCCTATTCCAGTACGCAATTATTGGCGGAGGAACTGCACGCGTTCGTATCAGGCTATTCGAATCGAGTTCAACCGTTCGAGCGCCTGCCTGGGAGCAGTGAAGTGCTGGAATCCACACAAGGAAAGCTCAAAACTCTGGAGCGTCAGCAGTCGCAAGAAGGATTCACTCGATTCGTTCTTGGCATCGGCGCCTGTCTGGGAAACGCCTTGGACCGGATGGCCGAAGCCGCCCAGGCCGTCACCAACAAGCTGGTCGAAAAATGGAGTGATGTACATCTCGGGGACACGCTCGCCTCGCGGCGTTGCAAGGCTCGCTCATGCGCAACAGAATTCAGATGAAAACATGGCCCGGCGAAGCCCGACTTTTCATCACCTTAGGTCCCACCTGCCGGGTGGTGACCTGCCGTCATGTCGGCGGCTG
Source organism: Terriglobia bacterium (assembly GCA_036496425.1). Taxonomy (NCBI): domain Bacteria; kingdom Pseudomonadati; phylum Acidobacteriota; class Terriglobia; species Terriglobia bacterium. The sequence continues at coordinate 2,121 of DASXLG010000140.1, forward strand.
CATTCAAATCCGCTACTGCGTGCGCGGCGCGCGGCGATTCGGCCACATCAGAAATATGTACCCCAACCCGGC